>NZ_ATXJ01000001.1:300000-437023 GCF_000421625.1 Thermus islandicus DSM 21543
GGATGCTCCGCGAGGCGCAAAGCTTCCTCCCCCTCTCCCCCTACCCCGCCCTGGTCCCGGGCCTCGCCCTCTCCCTGGCGGTCCTCGGCTTCAACCTCCTGGGGGACGGCCTCCGGGACCTGCTGGACCCCAGGCGCTAGGCCTGTGGCTCGGGGCGGGCATGCCCGAGGGAGCCTCGCTGACCCTCCCCGCGGTTGACGCCTGCCGGGGCAGCCGGTACAATCGGCGCGACAAAGGGGGGGATATGAACCGCAAGTGGCTTTTGGGCTTGATCCTGGTGCTTTTGGGGCTTACCGGAGCGCTGGCCCAGCAGTCCCGGCTGGACGTGGTCAAGGGACGGGGGCGGCTCGTCTGCGGGGTGAACGCCGTCCTCCCGGGGTTCGGCTTCCTGGACCAGAAGACGGGTAAGTACACCGGCTTTGACGTGGAGTTCTGCCGGGCGGTGGCCGCGGCCCTCTTCGGGGATCCCGACAAGGTGGACTACGTGCCCCTGGACGCCCGGGTCCGGTTCCAGGCGGTGCAGAACGGGGAGGTGGACGTGGCCTTCCGCAACACCACGGTCACCGCCAACCGGGACGGTGCCTTAGGCGTGGACTTCCTGCCCGTCACCTTCTACGACGGCCAGGGGGTCATGGTGAAGAAGGGCCGGGCCAACAGCCTCCGGGAGCTCCAGGACGCCACCTTCTGCACCACCCAGGGCACCACCAACGAGAAGAACATCACCGACTACATTCGGACCCAGAGGTGGCGGGGTGCCAAGGTCCTCACCTTTGAGGACGGGGCCAAGGTGATGAACGCCTTCCTCCAGGGGCGTTGCGACGCCTTTACCGCCGACAAGTCCCAGCTGGTGGGGTACCGGGCCACCGCCCCCAAACCCGAGGAGCTCGTCATCCTGAAGGAGACCATCTCCAAAGAGCCCCTGGCGGGCTTCGTGCGGGAGAACGACTCCCGCTGGCGCGATGCCTTGAGCTGGATCGTCTACGCCACCATCCAGGCGGAGGAGTACGGCATCACCCAGAAGAACCTGGAGCAGTTCCTCAAGAGTGAGGTGCCCGAGATCCGGCGCTTCCTGGGCCTCGAGGGCACCTTGGGCCAGGACCTGGGCCTGCCCCGGGACTTCGTGGTGCGGGTGATCCGGGCCGTGGGCAACTACGGGGAGATCTACGACCGCTTCTTCGGGGCCAAAAGCCCCTTCTACATCCCCCGCACCGGCACCCTAAACGCCCTCCAGCGGTACGGGGGCCTCATGTACAGCCCGCCCTTCCGCTAAGCCCCCGATGCCCCGCCTGCGCGACCTCCTCCTCCAGGGTCTGGTCCTGGGCCTCGTGGCCTGGGGCCTCCTCCTCCTCCTGGCCGAGGCCCGGTCCCGCATGGCCGCCCAGGGCATCCCCTTCAGCTTCGCCTTCCTCTCCCAGGAGGCGGGGTTTAGCCTGAGCGAGGGCCTGACCTACGCCCCCGGGGAGGGACTGCGCCCCTTCTACCCCTCGGACACCTACCTCCAGGCCCTCGTGGCCGGCTTCCTTAACACGGTGAAGGTGGCGTTGCTGGGCATCGTAGTGGCCACGATCCTCGGCCTCCTCGTGGCCGCGGGCCGCCTCTCCGCGAACCCCCTGGCCCGGGCCTTGGCCATGGGCTACGTGGAGGCCATCCGGAACACCCCCCTGCTCCTGCAGCTCTTCGTCTGGTACTTTGCCGTGCTCCTCAAGCTGCCCCCCTGGGAAAAGGCCCTTTCCTGGGGCGGGGTGATCCTTTCCCAGCGGGGGCTCGTCCTGCCCCAGGTGGGCCTGGGGGGCGGGGCCTGGGGGCTGGCCCTCGGGCTCCTGGCCTGGTTCCTCTTGAGGCAACGGCCGCTTTGGGCCTGGGGGGCGCTGGCCCTGGGCCTCCTCCTGGGTTGGGCGCTTTTGGGCCCTCCCCTCGTCTATAGCGCCCCAGAGAGGGGAACCTTTGGCACGCGGGGTGGCCTTCTCCTCTCCCCGGAGTTCGCCGCCCTCCTCTTCGGCCTGGTGGTCTACACCGCGGCCTTCATTGCGGAGGTGTTCCGCGGGGCCATCCTGGCGGTGCCCAAGGGGCAGTGGGAGGCGGCCTACGCCCTGGGCCTCGAGGGCCGGGACGCCTTCCGCCTCATCGTCCTGCCCCAGGCGGTGCGCATCGCCGTCCCGCCCCTCGCCAACCAGTACCTGAACCTGGCCAAGAACACCTCCCTGGGGGTGGCGGTGGGCTACCCGGACCTCTTCTCCGTGTACAGCACCGTGGCCAACCAGTCGGGCCGGAGCCTCGAGGCCATCCTCCTGGTCATGGCCGTGTACCTGACCCTAAGCCTCAGCATCAGCGCCGTCGTCAACACCTATAACCGGCGCGTGGCCCTGAGGTGGCGGCTATGAGGCTCCTCAAGGCCCTCTTCGGGACCCCGGGCAACGCCCTGGTCTCCCTCCTCCTCCTGGCCTTCCTGGGCTGGTTGGGCCAAGCCCTTCTCCTCTGGGGCCTAAGGGCGGAGTGGCGGGTGGTGGGGGAGAACCTCCCCTACTTCTTCGTGGGCCAGCTGCCGCAGGAGCGCCTGCCCCAGGTGCTGGGTTTCCTGGGTTCCCTCGCCTTAGCGCTTCTCGGGTGGCTGGGAGGCCTCCAGGTGGTCCGGGTGCCAAGGCCCCGCCTCCTCTTCCTCCTAGGGCTTCTGGGAAGCCTCCTCCTCCTGCCCTGGCCCCCCACCCTCTGGGGGGGCCTCCTTCTCTCCTTCCTGCTCTCCGGGGCGGCCATGCTCCTCGCCTTCCCCCTGGGGGTGGCCCTGGCCTTCGGGCGGCAGGCCCGCCTTCCCGTTTTGCGCCTCCTTGCCATCGCCTTCATAGAGGGGGTGCGCGGGGTTCCCCTGGTCTCCCTCCTCTTCCTGGCCTTCGTGACCGTGCCCCTTTTCCTACCGGAGGGCCTCCGCCTTCCCCAGGTGGTGCGGGCCCTGGTGGCCTTCACCCTCTTCGCCGCCGCCTACCTGGCGGAGAACGTGCGGGGAGGGTTGCAGGCCGTGCCCAAGGGGCAGTGGGAGGCGGCCTTCAGCCTGGGGCTTACCCCTTTTCAAGCGGTGCGCTACGTCATCCTTCCCCAGGCCCTGAGGGCGGTGGTGCCGGCTTTGGTGGGCCAGTACATCGCCCTCTTCAAGGACACCTCCCTGGTGGCCCTCATCGGCCTACTGGACCTCATGGGAGTGGCCCGGGCCGTTTTGGCCAACCCCCAGAACGTGGGCCTGGAGCGGGAGGTCTACCTCTTTTTGGCCCTGGTCTACCTCCTGGTGAGCGGGAGCTTTTCCTACCTGGGAAGGCTTCTGGAGCGGGGCCTCGGCCTGGGGGTGAGGTGATACCCCTTGCTTTGGGTTCCTGCGCTCCTAGGCTCCAAAAACCTCGCGAGGACTTTCTACCGGGCCCCCATGGGGTGCCCGAAGCGGCCTAGCGGTAGTTCCCCGTATGGCCCAAGGCGTAGCGGCCCGGCTGGGGAAAGTAGGCCAGTCCGTGGGGGTGATCCCCCACCGGGATCCTCTTGAGGAGCTTGCCGGTGGCCGTGTCCCAGACGTAGACCTCCTTGTGGTACCGGCCGGAGAGCCAGAGGGTCTTCCCGTCGGCGGACACCCCGCCCATGTCCGGGCTGCCCCCGCCCGGGATCCGCCACTTGGCCAGGCTCCGGCCCGTGGCCATGTCCAGCACCGAAACCGAGCCCTCGTCCCGGTTGGAGACGTAAAACCTCTTCCCGTCGCGGCTCGGGTACAGGCCGTGGGCCCCCCGGCCCGTGGGGGTGAACCCCAGAAGCCTCAGGGCTTCCCCGTCCACCCGCAGGACCCCGCCCCGGTGCCCCTCGGCCACGTAGAAGGTCCGGCCGTCGTCCGCAAGGCGCACGTCCTGGGGCATACCTCCCACGTGGAGCTTCCCCAGGAGGCCTAAGGGCTCGGTCCTGACCTTGAGGAGGTCCCCGCTCCACTCGCAAGCGGCGAGGAAATACCGCCCGTCCTCGCTGAAGTCCAGGTGGTTCACCCCCCGGCAGGGCACCTTGAGCCTGGCCTGGAGCCGGAAGGTCCTCGGGTCGTGGTAGCGGAGCTCCCGGCGGTTCTCCGCCACCACCAGGGCGTGGGCCCCATCGGGGGTGAAGTACAGGTTGTAGGGGTCGGCCACGGGAATGGGCCGCCCCGGACGGCCCGTCTTGGGGTCAATGGGCACCAAGGCGTTCCCTCCCTCGCTGGCCACATAGAGGGTCTTCAGGTCCCAGCTCGGGACCACGTGCTCGGGATAGGAGGGGACGGGGAAGGTGGTGAGGATCCGGTAGGTCTTAGGGTCAATGACCGTGACCGTGTGGCTCTTCTCGTTGGGGACGTAGACGCGTTCGGGCACCCCCTGCACCGCCGGGGCCAGGAGGCCGGCCTGGGTGTGGGCGTAGAGGCCCTGGGCCATGGCCCCGGGGAGGAGGCCGAGGAGGAGAAGGCTCCAGCGCATGGGACCATGCTGGCGGGGCTTGCTGAATGGAAGCTGAAGCGCGAACGCTTCTCGGTTGCAAATATAACTAATCCGAGCGAAATACTTGACTTTTCTGCCCCGCCGGGATACCCTGCGGGCATGCTGCGCTTTGCCCTGCGCCGCTTCCGCGATCACGACGGGCTTTTCCGGGCCCTGGCCTGGGCCTTGGGCTTCTTTCTCCTCTCCGCCTTCCTGTACCGCCATCTGGCCGTCCGGGGGCCCCTCCACGCCGCCTTGGCCGCCAAGGTGATGGACACCGCCATCCTCATCTTCCGGGAGGGCCTCGAGGCCGTGCTCGTCCTGGCCGCCTTGGCCGCCGGGCTCCTAAGGCAGCGGAGCGCCGCCTTCCGCCCCTTGCTGGCCGGAGCGGGCCTGGCCCTCGGGGTCTCCCTCCTCACCTACCTTCTTCTCGTGCGGGCGGTGGGGATGGCCGAGGCCAGCTTCTCCGAGCTCCAGGTCCAGGCGGCCACGGGCCTTTTGGCGGTGGCGGTGCTCCTTCTGGTGATGAACTGGTTCTTTCACCGGGTCTACTGGACCGGCTGGATCAGCCTGCACAACCAAAGGAAGCAGGCCCTTCTCGCCCAGGGAGCCGAGAGGGGGCTATGGCTTCTCGGCTTCAGCGCCGTCTACCGGGAGGGGTTTGAGGTGGCCCTCTTCCTCCAGACCATCCGGCTCAAGGTGGGGGAGGGGGCGGTCCTCTACGGGGCCCTCCTGGGCCTGGCCCTGACCCTGGCCGTGGCCCTCTTCACCTTCGCCCTCCAGCGGAAACTGCCCTTCAAGCGCATGCTGGTGGTCACCGGGGCCCTCATCGGGCTCGTGCTGGTGGTCATGGTGGGGGAAGAGGCCCAGGAGATGCAGCTCGCCCACTGGCTGCCCACCACCCCCCTTCCCCTGGCCGTCCCGGACTGGATGGGGGTTTGGTTCGCCCTCTTCCCCACCCGGGAAACCCTCCTGGCCCAGGGTCTGGCGGCGGCCCTGGTCCTCGGGAGCTACCTTTTCGCGCGGGGCCGGGCCCTGGGGAAGCCCGCCGGCCGCTAGGGTAGCCCCTCCGGCCCCAGGACCAGGGTGTAGTCGGCGAAGGGGCTTCCCGTTCCCTGGACCGCCACGCAAAGGACCCCGAGGCGCTCGGCCAGGGCCTTGGCCCCGGGCAGGTCCCCGTTGGAGAGGAGACAGGTCCGCTGGGCGGGCTCCACCTGGTAGGCCTCGGCAAAGGCCCTAAGGCCGAGGCTCCTGAGCCTTGCGGCCACCCTTTCGGCCCCGGGGCCCCGCACGGCCACGCGCACCGGCCCCTCGAGGCCCGGCCCTTCCTCCTGGTTCAGGAAGTAGGCGCGGACCAGAGCGTTGGCCCCCTCGGGGTCCATGCGCCAGTAGGAAACGCCCCGAAGGTTCCAAAAGCGCCCGGGCAGGAGGAGGCCCAGGACCTTGGGCCGCTCCTGAAGGAAGCGAGCCACCGCCCCCACCTCCTCGGGCCGCAGGTCGGTCCGGACGTTTTCCGAGAGGGCGGACCAGAGCTCGGGCAGGCGGGCCCAGGTCCGGGGGTCCTTGACCTCCTCCAGCAGGGCCAGAAGGAAGGCCTGCTGCCTTTGGACCCGGCCGATATCCCCTAGGGCATCATGGCGGAAGCGGAGGTAGGCCGCCGCTTCCTTGCCCGTAAGCCGATGCCACCCGGGGGCAAAATGGATCTTCAGCCCAGCGGCCCGGTCCTCGTAGTCCATGCGCTCTGGGATGTAAACCCTTACCCCTCCGAGGAGGTCCACCGCCTGTTCCACGGCGAAGAGGTTGACCAGGACGTACCGGTCGATCCGCACCCCGAGCAAGCCCTCCACGGTGCGCCGCGCTAGCTCCGGCCCCCCGAGGGGGTTAGCGCTGTTCAGCTTGCCGTAGCCCCTTCCGGGGATGAGGGCGTAGGTGTCCCGGGGAAGGGAAAGGAGGACCACGCGCCCAGCTTCAGGGTCTAGGCGGACGAGGATCATGGTGTCGGTGTTGCCGTTCCACCCGTAGCTTGGGGTGGCGGGGCCCGCGTAGGTAATGTCCTCGCCCATCACCAGGAGGGTGAGGGAGGCCGCAAGCCCCCCGGAAAACCCCCTGGCCGCCTCCAGGGGAGCCTTCAGGGGAAGCGGTTTCGGGGCGAGCCAAAGCCCCGTCCCAACTCCCACGAGCATCGCCAAAAGCGCGAACGCCGCCCGCCGCCGCACGGTAGGGCCCCTCCGGAGCCCAGGGGAGTATACCCCGGGCTGGGCCCAGGGGCCAGGTTTTAAGCGATTCCTTCGTGTACTACCTCATAGCTCCACCCCAGCCATCTTCAGGGTCAGCGAAGCTACCTTGTGCACCCGGCTACGGGTTAGCCGTTAGGCTACCTTGCGGAGGTTGTGGACCAGCAAGATGAGGTTCACCCGGGCCACCAGACCCCAGTAGGACCGGACCTCTATCCGGTGAAGCCCCAGAGAGCGTACCTTCACGCTAAACCGGGTCTCAATCCAGTTCCTGACCCTCCCCATCTACCCCGTCCCCACCTTTCCTCCCCTGACCCGATAGGGCAGTGTTCTGACCCCCTGGACCCAACGAAAACCCCGGTCCCCCAAGACCGCGGGCAGATCCCCCAAAAGCTCCCTCCCCCAGGTCTCCCGGGCCTTGCCAGGCAAGATGAGCCAGCGGGTCAGCCCCGAAGGGGCTATGTTCTAAAAGAGGTCCCGCTCGTTCATCACCGGCATGCTGCTTCCCCGCAGGGGAACATCTTGCGGACGTATCCGCCAAACGCTCCCAGGGGGCCCACCCCCACTGCGGCCTCAGGGGTCACGGGCGAAGCCGGTAGCTTGCGGTTGAGGCCGTGGATGCGGTGGCCGTGGGCCAGGGGGATGGGCTTGCGGTCCACCCCCTGCAGAAGGCCTTTTCCCCCGGAAAGCCTTAGGGCGAGGTGGGCCAGCAGTTTCTGAGCCCTTTGAAGAACCCGGTAGAAGCGGGACGGGTGGGGCAGGGAGGGGAAGTAGGCTTTCAGGGTGGTCTTGGCGGCCAGTAGCCTTTGGCGAGGTCCTGGCCCTGGAGGAAGAGGGTCACGGCCGAAGGCCGTATCTTGTAGATGGCGAGGGTCAGGAGCTCGGCCAGGGTGGCCTTCTGGTGCTTTTGCTTTTTGGGGAGCTTGAAACCTTGAGCTTGCAGGGCCTTTAGTTCGTCAGCAAGGTACGGGCTATGCCCGTGACCCACCCAGATGTAGGTAGCCACGAGGGTCAGCTCCGCAGGAGCTATCTTGCGGGTTTCTTCGTCAAGAGGGTAAAGGGGGTGCTCGCGGTCGTGCATAGCACCCCCTCTTTTTTTCACACCCTGGGGGCCCAGATCAAGTAGCGCACGAAGGAAATTAGCGTCGCGTCTAGGGGGTCCGTATCCTCGGTCGCCACGGACTCCATCCTTCGCGTAGGAGCGTATATAAGAGTGTATAGTAGTGGCTAGAGTTGGTCAGGTGGGAGAGCGTGGTAAGGAACAGGGTCGCGCACTGGGGTCTTGGCCTTCTGGTGCTCCTGGGGTTTCCCTGCCGGGCCTCGGAGGGGGTTTTTACACCTCAGGGCTCCGCCTCCATTACCTGGAGGCGGGCAGGGGGGAGCCCGTGGTTCTCCTCCATGGCTGGGCCGTGGACTCCAGCATGTGGAGCCGGGTCGTGCCCCTTCTCGCGCAGGAGTTCCGGGTGATCGCCCTGGACTGCCGCAGGCACGGAGGGAGCGCAAAGCCCCACGACCCTGGGGCCTATGGCCCAGAAATGGCCCGGGATGCCCTGCGCCTCCTAGACCATCTGGGGCTACCCCGGGTTCACCTCGTGGGCTACTCCATGGGCGCCCTCCTCCTTGGCCAGGTGCTCGCCGAGCATCCCGAACTCGTCCTCAGCGCGGTCTTTGCCGGTGGAGCCCCGGTGGTGGAGTGGGACCCGGAAGATCTGCGGGCACAGGAGGGCTTTCTGGAAAGCTGGGCAGGAAGCAGGCTATTCCCATGGATGGCGCGCCTCCTCGGTAAGGATCCGGTGGCCCTGGCCTTAGCCCTGCGGAGCCTGAGGGAGCTCCAGGTTTCCCCGGAGGCCCTCGAGGCCTACCGTGGTCTGGCCTTATTCGCTTACGGGAGCGAGGAGTGACCTTCCACGCGGCGCTATGTGGCCCGGGCCCGCGCGGTTTGGCCCCAGGCCGAGGAGGTGGTCCTCCCTGGGGCCGACCATTTCACCACGCCTTCCCGTCCGGAGTTCGCGGGGGCCGTCCTGGCGTTCCTGCGCCGCGCCCGCCAGGGGGCCTTGCCCGAGGGGGCAGGGAGATGAGGGCCTCCTGGCGGTGGGAAATCCTGCTCCTCGCCTGCCTCCCGGCCTGCGCCCCAGGCCCTCTCCGGGAGCTGGCCCCCTGGGGGCAAGAGGCCCCCTTCGTGGGCCTCAACTACTGGAAGGAGGCCCCTCCCCCGATGGCGGTGGAGCGGGTCCGGGAGCTGGGGGTGGGGTGGCTCCGGGCGGGGGGGCACTACCAGGACGAGCGGCCTTGGACCCCCGCCGAGCTCCTGCGGCTCAAGGCCTTCTTGGAGGGCTCGGGGATCCCCCAGGCCGTGGTCCAGCTTCCCCTCCTGGCCCACCGGGAGGCTCCCGAAGAGGTAGGGCAGGAGGCCCGGCAGGTCCTGGCCTACCTGCGCCCCCGGGCCTTCCTCATCGGAAACGAGCCCGACCTCTACCCGAGGCAAGGCTGGACGGGGCTCACCCCGGAGGCCTACGCCGCGGCCTGGCGACGAGTGGCCCTGGCGGTGAGAGCCCTGGCCCCGGGGGTGCCCCTCTGGGGTCCGGAGCTGGCCTCCCTGGAGCACGACGCCTGGCTGGACTCCTTCTTGAAGGTGAACGCGGACCTCCTGGAGGCGGTGACGCTGCACCACTACCCCTTCCAGAGGGCGGAAAGCCCCAAGGCCCTCCTCGAGGCTCCCGAGGCGGCCAGGAAGGCCCTCCAAAGGGTTAGGGAGCGGGTGGGGCGGTGGGTGGCCCGCCCCCTCCCCCTGGTTATAGACGAGTTCAACAGCTCCTGGGACTGGCGGGGGGAGGGCCCCTTCGGGCCTTCTACGCCCTGGAACGCCCTCTACACAGCCCTCGCCCTGGGGACCTATTTGGAGGAAGGCGTCGCGGCTGCCTTTTACTGGAGTCTGTACGATGACGGCCCCCTCTCCCTTTTGGATGCCTCGGCCACACCCCGTCCCGCCTATTTGGCCCTGGAAGCCTTCCGGGGGTACCGCGGCCTGAGGGCTCTGGCCTGCCCCGGAATAAGGGTCTTCCTCCGGCAGGACGAGGAGGCCCTGGTGGAGGTCAACCCTGGGCCGGTGCTGGACCCCGGGGCCTGCACCCCGCCCGCAGCCCTTCCGTCCGGAAGGCTCCCGCTTCCGCCCTATGCCCTCTTGGCCCTGGCCCAGGGGAAGGGCTGGCTTTACCTGGCCCCGGAGGGACGGCGTCTGGACCTGCGCTAGCTGCTTCCCCGTTAGGAAACACCTTGGGGCCCCTGGCCGCACGGGGGGGCCTCCGCGTGGCTGCTTCCAGGGGGCTTCAGTCCCCATTCAGGTGCCCCGCTAGCCTGGGAGCTGGGGGCCCCAGCCCATGCCCTCCCCGGGCGGTTCTTCCGGGGTCAGCCCCTTAGGGGCTACCTGGAAGCCCCTCGGATGGAATCGGCGAAAGGGCTACCTTCCGGGGCGCCCTCTGAGGATGGGAGAGCATGGGTCCCATGAAGGCATGGCTTCGGTCCCTTTTCCCCAAGGTAGCTTCGCTGACTTTGGCGGGGCTCGCCCTGGCCACGGGCACCTCGGTGGGCCCCGGGTCAGCCCCCAAGGGGCTAGGTCCGGGGGCTATCCCCGTTACCGGCGAAGCCCAGATCCTGAAACCCCCCCTTCTCCCGGACCCCGCCAAGACTCCCGGGGATGTCCTCACCCAGGACCCCCAGGTGGTCTGCGTCAAGGGGTACAGCCGGCAGGTGCGGAACGTGCCTCCCGCCCTCAAGCGGGCGGTCTACCGGGCCTACGGGATAGAGAAGGCCCCCGGGGAGGATTGGGAAGTGGACCACCTGATCCCCCTAGAGCTTGGGGGCTCCAACTCCGTCCGGAACCTCTGGCCCCAGGCGGGCTTCACCCGGCCCTGGAACTACCACGTGAAGGACCGCCTGGAGAACGCCCTGCACCACCTCGTCTGCCGGGGAGAGCTTCCCCTCCCCCTGGCCCAGAGGGCCATCGCCAAAGACTGGATCGCTACCTTCCGGGTGGTGTGCGGCGACCCAGAAACGGGGTGCCGGGAGTTTGCAGGGCGGCGGCCAGGCACGGGCTTCGGCCGTGGCCGGGGGGCCTTCCACCTCCCACCGTCCTCCCTGGAGCGCCTCCGGCAGATCGCGGCTGGTTCCCCGTTAGGGGAACGCCTTGGTCAGCCCCGCGTCAGCCCCGAAGGGGCTGCCTTGCGGGGCTATCTTGAGGGGACACCGTGAGGCTGAAGCTTGGAGAGTACGAGCTGGAGTACACCCAGGTGGGCCCGGATCTGAGGGCCCGGGAGGCCTCCCCTTCCGAAGCGGAGACGCGGGCCCTTCTCGCCCTCCTCCCCCTCCTTCGCGCGCAGGGGCTCTCGCCCCTTTCCGTGGAGAGCCGGGCCTTTCTCCCCCTCTCGGCGCGGGGGCGCTTCCTCTTCCGGGTAGCGGACGAGCAGGGACGCCCCGGGGAGGTGGAAGGGCGGCTCTACCGGGGGAGGCCCCGGCTGGACTAGGGCCGGCGCCTCAAGCAGCTTCTCCCCCGCGAAGGCCGCCAACCGGAGCCTCTATCGGAAGCCCACCGCCTTGCCCCCGTAACCGAGGTGGAGCATGCCCGAGGAATACGAGAACCCCGCGGAGAAGGCCGAGGAGCTGGTCAAGGAAGCCTTGGACCAGGGCCACGGCGAAAGTCCCCGCTCCGATGCCACCCAGCGCCCCCGGTGGACGGAGTACCTGGCGGTGAGCACGGCCCTCTTTGCCGTGCTGGCGGCGGTGGCTTCGTTGCTCGCAGGGGATACGGCCAACGAGGCCCTGTACAAGTCCAACCTGGCCACCCTCTCCCAGGCCAAGGCCGCGGACACGTGGAGCGAGTTTCAGGCCGACAGCGTGAAGAAGTACCTGCAGGCCACGCACGCCGAGACGCTGACCCTTCTGAAGGCCCCTCCCGATCGGATTGAGGCAGCGCGGAGGGAGGCCGCGAGGCGGCAAAAGGTCCAGGACCGGCTGAGGGAGGAGGCGACGCAACAGGACAGGGAAACCAGGGCTTTGCTAGAGGAGTCCCGAAGGCTCCTGGCCCAGCATCAGGTGTTTGCCCTGGGCCTGACCTTCTTTCAGGTGGCCATTGGCCTTTCCGCCATCGCCGCTCTGTTGCGGAAGCGCTGGGTTTGGTGGGCCAGCCTCCTTTTGGGGGGCTTGGGGTTGCTTCAACTGCTCCGTGGGCTCCTCAAGATGTTTCCCTGACGGGAAAGCAGCAAGGTGGTCCCGTAGCCGCTGCGCGCGCGACCTAAGGGCGGTTTCCGGGTCCCCGCCATGGATGCGCCCCGGGGCTTCAGCCTCCCTTCAGCTTGGCCCCTAGGCTTTCTCCTGGGAGGTGCGCTATGGCGATCGCGAAGAGGCTTTTCGGAGTCCTAGGTGCGTTTGGAGTGGTCCTGGCCGCCATCTCCATCCTTCCGGCCCTGCCCAAGCCCTTGGAGGAGATGAAGAGCTGGCCCCAGGGCACCCAGTTCGCCCTGGTGGACGCCAAGGGCCAGGTGGTTTGGCAGCCCGGCTCGGAGCCCACCCAGGCCGCCCTGGCCAAGGCCGTGGCCCTTAGGATCACCTTGCCCAACGGCACGAGCTACCTGGTGGCGGTCAAGGTGGTGGGCAAGGGGCAGGGCCTGGGCGAGGTCCAGCTCACCGTGGGGGGCAAGACGGTACCCCTGCCGGAGCTTCTGCACGCCAAGGGCTTCGCCCTGGAAGGGGGGAAGCTGGTCCGGCTGAAGGGGTCGGAGGAAGGCGCGGACCAGGGCAAGAAGGCCTCGGAGGGGTCTTCCGGTACGGGCAAGGAAGCCTCCCAGCCCGGGGCTAAGGGCAAGGGCAAGTAGGTCAGGCCACCCTTTCCGGGGCGGGGCGCTCCCCCGCCCCGGGGGCTTTAATCTCACCTTCCTCGGCCCCCCACCCAGAGCTCACGCGTCCGGCTCTTCGGGCCAGCGGCCTGAGCCTCCCGCCCAGGCCGGACGGCACGGCCTCGGAAGACCGGGCTCAAGCGGCCCCTGGCCGCATCCTCCCTCTCTACGGTCTACGGCCCTGGAGGGCGGCCTCAGCCTTCCCGGCGGAAGAGGGGGCCGGAAAGAAGGGCAGAGAGGGCGAAGACGGCCAGGAGGACGAGGACCTCCTTTAGGTGGCCGGTCAGGGCCTCCCCCCGCCAGAGGCCGCGCAGGAGGGTCACAGCCTGGGTCGTGGGAAGTGGGGCGGCAAGCCGCCGCAGGCTTTCCGTCAGGAGCTCTTGGGGGAAGCCTGCCCCGGAGAGGAACAGGGTGGGGAAGAAGAGGAGGAAGCTCACCCCCTGGGCCATGCGGGCGGAGGTGGAGAGGCCCGCGAGAAGAAAACCGAAGGCGAAGAGGGCGAGGGCGACCAAGGCGAAGGCCAGAGCCACGGCCAGGGGACTTCCCCTAAGGTGGAGGCCGTAGAGGTGCGAGGCGGCGAGCACCATGAGGACCGTGCCGCTTGCGGTCAAGGCGAAGAGGGCGAGGCCCTCGGCCAGGAGGAGGGCGAGGGGGGCAACCGGGGTCACCGCCAGGCGGCGCAGGATGCGGCGCTCCCGGTAGACGGCCAGGTGGATGGGCAGGGAGATCATGCCCACGGTGGCCGCGATCAGGACCAGATAACCGGGGATCGCGAGGTCCAGGACCCCCAGGCCCGTGCGGGGGTCGGGCCGGTTGCCGTAGAGGCTGCCGAAGAAGAGGACCAGCATGAGGGGGTAGGCCAGGACGAAGAAGGCCGCCCAGGGGTTGCGGAGATAAAGCTTGAACTCCACCCAGAAAAGCATGCCGATGCCGCGCATCCCTATCCCTCCTCCCTCTCGCTCTGGCCCCGGAGGGGTCGGCCGGTCAGGGCCAGGAACACCTCCTCCAGGGTGGGGCGCTCCAGGGTGAGCCCCGCAAGGGGGATCCCCCGGGCGGTCAAGGCCTGGAGCACCCCGCCCAGGGCCGCCTCGTCCGCCAGGACCACGGCCACCTGCCCTTCGGCCGGGCCCACCTCCAGCACCCCGGGCAGGCCGCAGAGCCACGCCCAGTCCTCCCCGGGCCGGGCCTCGAGGCGCAGGCGCACCGGACCGGCGAAGCGGCGCACCAGCTCCGCCGGGGTTCCTTGGGCCACCAGCCGGCCCTCGAGGAGGATGGCCACCCGGTCGCAGAGGGCCTCGGCCTCCCCCATCTGGTGCGTGGTGAGGAGGACGGCCTTGCCCTCCCCGCGGAGCTCCCGGATGAGGGCAAAGACCGCGCGCCGGCCCTGGGGGTCTAGGCCGGTGGTCAGCTCGTCCAGGAACAGGGCCTTGGGGTCGTGGAGCAGGGCCAAGGCCAGAAAGAGGCGTTGCTTCTGCCCCCCGGAGAGCCGGGCGAAGGGGGTACGGACCTCCTGCACGAGGCCCAGGGCCTCCAGGAGGGGCCCCACCTCCCGGGTCCTGGGGTAAAAGGAGGCGAAGAGGGCCACGGCCTCCCCTACCCTGAGCCCGTCGGGCAGGACGGATTCCTGGAGCTGCACCCCCACCTCCTGGGCCAAGGCCACGCGCTCGCGCCAGGGGTCACGCCCAAGCACCGAAATCCGCCCCCCATCGGGGCGGCGCAGGCCGACCAGGCACTCCAGGGCGGTGGTCTTTCCGGCCCCGTTGGGGCCCAAAAGCCCGAACACCTCCCCGGGCCCCACCGCGAAGGAAAGGTCGTCCAAGGCTACCTTGGCCCCGTAGGCCTTGCGGAGCCCCTCAACGTGGATGGCCGGCTCCATCCCCCACCTCCTCTCCCCGCCCCTCAGGCCCGTTCAGGTCCGGGGCCAGGATGGCCCGAAGGGCGGCCAGGTGCTCGGCGAAGGCGTGCTGCCCCAGGGGGGTGAGGGCAAGGTAGGTGCGGGGCTTGCGGCCTACGAAGGCCTTGCGGGAGCGCACGTAGCCCGCCTCCTCCAGCTTGAGGAGGTGGGCGCCCAGGTTACCGTCCGTGAGGCCCAAAAGCTCCCGGAGGTAGGCGAACTCTACCTCGGCGCCAGGAGCCAGGGCGCTTAAGGCAGCCATGATGCGCAGCCGGGTGGGCTGGTGGATGAGCTCGTTGAGAGCGCTCATGGCCGGAAGGCGATCCAGAGGTAGAGGCCCGTGCCGAGCAGGGCGCCACCCCCGAGGGCGGCCATGAGCCAGGCGTAGTAGGTGGGGGCAAGCCATCCCCCGAGGAGGGCCAGGGCCGTGAGGAAGAGGCCCAGGAAGGCCTGGCCCCGCCAGAGCCAGAGCCCTTGGACCACGTACCCCGCCATGAGCCCCACCACCAGGAACATGCTGCCCTGGACGGGGCTTGTGGGGTGGGCGAGGAAGAGGAGGAGGGCCAGATAGGTAGCGAAGGCCACCCAGGACCAGAAGAGCCTGAGGCCGTCCGGATGGGAGACGCGGCGGAAGTGCTGCCGGCCCAGGGCGACGCAGGCGAGGAGGGCGAGGAGGTCCAAAACCCACCAAAGGGGACCTGCTAAGGAGGGGTAGAGGGCGCTTGCGGCAAAACCCACGGCCCAGACCGCCCCCCAGATCATGGCGAAGGGGGCGAAGGCGTCCCGGAGTAGGGCTCGCCGTACCCTCTCCCGGGTGCGGTGGGCAAGATCCAGGGCCTGGTGGGGATCCTCCAGCTGCGAGGGCGCTTCCCTGTTCATAGAGTCCTCTGTGGTATAGAGTACTCCCATCCCCCCAGGGCGTCAACCCCGGGCCCGGAGCGGCCTTCCCCTAGAGGCGGAAGAATTCGGGGGGAAGGAGCGCCCTGAGGGCCATCCTCCCGGGCCCCGGCCTCCCCTCAAGCCAGGCGACCCCGCCCTTCTTCAGGAGGAAGCGCCCCTCCAGGGAGTCCTGCACCGAGGCCCCCAGGAGGAGCCCCACCAGAAGGGCCGTGAGGTAGGGCTCGTGCCCTACCAGGGCCACGCGGCCCTCCTTGGGGATCTCCGCCAGGAGCGCTTCCCCCGGGGGCTGGGCCAGGAGGGGCGTGACCCGGGTCCCTCCCTTGGCGAGCTCGGCCAAAAGCTCCGCCGTCTCCAGGGCCCGGCGCTTGGGGCTCGTCAGGACCAGGTCCAGGCTCACCCCCAGGGCCTTTAGGCCCCGCACCACCTTGCGGAAGCGCCGGATGCCCTTCGCCGTCAGGGGCCTGGCGGCATCCGCTTCCTCCCCGGCCCCTTCCGGGAGAGGCGCAGCTAGGGCGTGGCGCACCAGAAAGAGCTCCATCTTATCCCTCCCAGGCCACCTCCAGGCCCAGCCCAAAGGCCTCCCGAAAGAGCCCCTCCTGCTTCTCTGCCTCCAGGCGGTCCACCCAGGGGTCCTCGGAGGCCTTCAGGACCAGGCGCACCCTTTCCCCCACCTCCACCTCTACCCCCCGCACCCGGCCCGAGCGGGTGCGCTCCAGCATCTCCGCGAGGCGCAGGAGGGTGGCCAAGCGTTTGAGGCGTTTCCGGTCCCCCCTCTGGAAGAGGACCTGGTAGGCCCCGGCCTCCGGCTTTCCCCGCCGGTGGTAGCGCACGGGGAGGGCCAGCAGGGCCTGCTCCCGGTGGGTGCAGCCAAAGAGGGGCTCGGCCAGGACCAGATAGGCCCCGTGCTTGTGGTGCTCGCGGTAGCCGAGGCGCATGCCGATATCGTGGAGGTGGGCCGCCTCCAGGAGAAGCCTCTGCTCCTCCGCCCCGTAGCCGTGGAGGGGCTCAAGCCCCTGGAAGAGGCCCAGGGCCAGGGCCTTTACCCTTTCCCGGTGGGCCTCGGAGAAGGGGTAGCGGAGAAAGAGGTTCTCCACGGCGAAGGCCCGGGGGTCCTCGAGGAGGTGCGGCCTAGGGAGGAGGCGGGTGAAGAGGGCCCCCTCCCGGATCCCCACCCCGCTCACCCAAAACCCCTGGGCCCGGGCCCGGTCCGGCTGGAGCCCTGGAAGCTCTGCCCGGGCCCGGAGGGGCAGGGGGAGGAGCTCCTCATAGAGCTCCTCCACCCCCTCCCTGGGCAGGTAATAGCCGTGGAGGAGGTCCAGGGGGTATCCCCGGCGCCTCTGGTGCAGGCGGGCGAGGGCGCGCAGGTTCCCCCCCAGGCCCACCAGGGGAAGGCCCGGCTCCAGGGGGAGGGCCCGGAGGCGGCGGGCCACCTCCCTTTCCAGGGCCCTGACCTCCCCCTTGGCCGGGGGGTCTGAGGGGAGAAAGGCCTCGGTCAGGCGCAAGGCCCCGAGGGGCAAAGCCCTGCCCCAGAGGAGGTGGCGGTCGCTGAGGAGGGAGACTTGGGCGCTTCCGCCCCCCTGGTCCACCACCAGGGCCTCGGGGAGGGGCAGGGCGTTGGCCACCGCCAACGCCCCGAGCCCGGCCTCCTCCTCCCCGGAGAGGACCCGGAGGGGAAGGCCGAGCCTCCGGGCCTCTTCCAGGATCTCGAGGCCCACCCCAAGGGGCGGGTGATCCTCAAGTGCAACCACCTCACCGACCCGGCGCTCCTCGAGGCCTTGGTCCAGGCCGCGGAAAAGGGGGCCCGGGTGGACCTCCTGGTGCGGAGCACCCTCTCCCTTCTCCACCCCGCCTTCCGCGCGCAAAGCCTCGTGGGGCGCTTTCTGGAACACGCACGGGTGGCGGCCTTCCGCCGGGGAGGGGCCTGGGAGGTCTACCTCACCAGCGCCGACCTCATGCCCCGCAACTTCCAGAACCGCTTTGAGCTCCTCTTTCCCGTCCTGGACAGGGAAGCCCGGGGGAAGGTCCTGAAGGCCCTTAAGCGGTAGCTCAAGGACGACCGCAACAGCTTTCTCCTCACCCCCCAAGGGGAAAAAGAGCTATGGCAGGGCAAGCGCGACGCCCACCGCCCCTGAGGGGACCCCTCCGGAAAGAGGGGTGGCCCGTGGGGTAGAGTAGGGGTGAGGAGGTACCCATGCGCCACACCTTGGGTGAGATGCCTGCGGAGGCCCTGATCGGCGGGACCTGGCGGCCCCTACAGGAGCGCTTCCCCGTGGTCTCCCCGGCCACGGGGGAGAGGGTGGCCGAGGTGGCGGACTGCGGGGAGAAAGAGGCAAAGGAGGCCCTAGAGGAGGCAGTGGCGGCCTTCCTCCTCTGGAGCCGCGCCACGGCCTATGAAAGGGCCCGGGTCCTGAGGCGCTGGTACGAGCGCATCCTGGAGCACCAGGAGCCCCTGGCCCAGCTCATGGCCCTGGAGATGGGGAAGCCCCTCAAGGAGGGAAGGGCCGAGGTGGCCTACGCCGCGGGCTTCGTGGAGTGGTACGCCGAGGAGGCGAAGCGGATCTATGGGGAAACGGTCCCCTCCCAGTTCCCCCACAAGAGGCTCCTGGTGCGCTACGAGCCGGTGGGGCCGGTCTACGGCATCACCCCCTGGAACTTCCCCGCGGCCATGGTGACGCGAAAGGTGGCCCCGGCCCTGGCGGCGGGGTGCACCTTCGTGCTGAAGCCCGCGGAGGAGAGCCCCCTCACCGCCCTCTACCTGGCGCGGCTCTTCCTGGAGGCGGGGGGGCCCCCGGGGGTCTTCCAGGTGCTGCCCACCTCGAGGCCCGAGGAGGTGTCCCGGCCCTTCCTGGAGGACGAAAGGATCCGCAAGCTCACCTTCACGGGCAGCACCGAGGTGGGGGTCAGGCTCTACGAGAAGGCGGCGCGAACCTTAAAGCGGGTCTCCATGGAGCTTGGGGGCGGGGCACCCGTCTTGGTCTTCGCCGACGCCGACCTGGAAAAGGCGGTGGAGGAGACCCTTAGGGCCAAGTTCCGGAACGCCGGGGAGAGCTGCGTGGCGGCGAACCGGATCTTCGTGGAGGCCCCCATCGCCGAGGCCTTCGCCGAGGCCTATGCCAGGAGGGCCTCCGCCCTACGGGTGGGGGACCCCCTTTCCGAGGAGACGGACATCGGCCCCCTGGTGAACGAGGCGGCCCTAAGGAAGGTCCACGCCCACGTGGAGGACGCCCTCTCCCGGGGGGCGAGGCTCGTGGCGGGAGGGGAGGCCAAGGGGCTCTTCTTCGCCCCCACGGTGCTTTTAGACGTGAAGCCGGAAAGCCTCCTTTTCCGGGAGGAGACCTTCGGCCCGGTGGCGCCCCTCACCGTGTTCCGGGAGGAGGCGGAGGCGGTGCGGTGGGCCAACGGCTTCCCGGTGGGGCTTGCCGCCTACGTTTTCACCCGGGACCTCTCCCGGGCCTTCCGGGTGGCGGAGGCCCTGGAGTACGGGATCGTGGGGGTGAACGACGGGGTGCCCTCCACGCCCCAAGCCCCCTTCGGCGGGAGGAAATGGTCGGGCCTGGGGCGGGAAGGGGGGAAGTGGGGCCTAGAGGAGTACCTGGAGGTCAAGTACGTCTCCCTGGGGCTTTAGAAGGAAGGAGGTCGGGACGAGGGCCCTCCCTGCCTTCTCCACTCCACCAAAGTACCCTTGACGATACCCCTCACCTGAAGAACGGGGCCACAAGGTACGGGCTTCGCCCGTGACCCCGGAGGCTACCGTAGGGGTGGGCTCCCGGGAGCCTTTGGGGGATATGTGCCCATGCGGGTAATGAACAAGCGAGGCCTAGGCAAGATCCAGGCTTACGCCCACGACTTTCCGCTGGGCCGTCCTTCCTGGCAACGCCCGGAAGACCTGGGGGGGAAGATTGGAAACAACCCATCCTCAGCCTTGGCGGAGCAAGGCTTCCCGTGGGTCCAGTTGAGGGTTGACAGGTCTTTCCTTGGCCTCTAAAGTGAAGGCGGTATGGTTGCCGTGAAGGCCGAACGGCCTCCAAGTTCCTAGAATGCCGGGCGCGGGTGCCTCCCCGCCCGGCGGAAGGAGGTGCCTGTGCGCCCGGTGGTTTTGCTTCCCCGACCCAACCGCTACGACCTCTTGGCGGGCCTTGTGGCCGTGGCCCTTCTGGGAGGCTTCCTCTTGGCCTCCCGCGAGGCGGTGGGGCCTTACCGGCCCGTGCCGATTTCTATAGACCCCGTCCACCTTCCGGAGTACACCCTCAGGACCGCCTTTCGCATGGAGCTCGGCCTCCTTCTCTCCACCCTCTTTGCCCTGGGCTACGCTCCCTTGGCGGCCAAGACGCGCCTCGAGCCCTTTCTCGTGGCCCTTCTTGACCTCCTCCAGTCGGTCCCTGTCCTGGGCTTCGTGGCGGCAAGCCTGGGTGCCCTTTCCACCCTCTTTCCCGGCAAGGCCCTGGGGTATGAGCTGGCCTCGGTGTTTGCCGTCTTTACCTCCCAGGCCTGGAACATGGCCTTTAGCTTCTACCAGTCCCTCAAGACCCTGCCCCGGGAACTGGACGAGGCCGCCCGGCTCTACCACCTCCGCCCTTTGCAACGCTTCCTGCGCCTAGAGCTCCCCTTCGCCCTTCCCGGCCTCGTGTGGAACGCGATGTTGTCCATGTCCGGAGGCTGGTTTTTCGTGGTGGCCTCGGAAGCCATCAGCGTGGGGAAGACCGAGGTGGACCTGCCGGGGGTGGGTTCCTACCTGGCCCGGGCCTTGGCGGAGGAAAACCTTCGGGCCATGGCCTATGCCATCCTGGCCATGCTCCTCACCCTCCTCCTTTACGACCAGCTCCTCTTCCGGCCCCTGGTGGCCTGGAGCGAGCGCTTCAAGTACGAGGAGCGCCCGGGGGAATACCCGGCCAAAAGCTGGGTCTTGGACCTCCTCCGGCGCACCCGGGCCGCGAAGCGCCTAGGGGAAGGGGTTTGGGAGGCCCTTCTGGAGCGGGCCTTGGCCTGGAAGGGCCCGCAGGGGGTGGGAGGCCTAAGGGCCCTTTCCTGGACCCCTCCCGTCTTCCTAGGACTCCTGGGGGTCCTGGGCCTATGGAGCTTGGCAAGACTCCTTTTACCCCTGGGGGTAGGGGAGTGGCTTCGGGCGCTCGGGCTAGGCTTTCTGACCTTTTTGCGGGTCATGGGTATCCTCCTACTGGCGACCCTTCTCTGGGTGCCCGTGGGCGTTCTTCTGGGCCTAAGGCCCGCGCTGGCGGTCCGGGTGCAGGCCCTCATCCAGTTCCTGGCCGCCTTCCCCGCCAACCTCTTCTACCCCTTCGCCGCCTACCTCCTCCTGCGCTATGGGCTCTCCCTCGAGGTCTTCTCGGCCTTTCTCATGGTCCTCGGCACCCAGTGGTACCTCCTTTTCAACGTAGCGGCGGGGGCCATGGCCCTTCCGGGGGACCTCCTCGAGGCGGCCAAGGCCTACGGCCTCAAGGGGAGCCTGCTCTGGCGCAGGCTCCTCCTGCCTGGGGTTTTCCCCTTCTTGGTGACCGGACTGGTGACCGCCAGTGGAAACGCGTGGAACACGTCCATCGTAGCTGAGGTGTTGCGCTGGGGGCCCACCCGCCTGGAGGCCACAGGGCTCGGGGCCTACATCACCCGGGCCACGGAGGCGGGGGATGAAGGGCGGCTTCTCCTCGGCATCCTGGTGATGAGCCTCTGGGTCCTCACGGTGAACCGCCTCCTCTGGCGGAGGCTCTACCGGCTTGCCGAGGAAAGGTTCCGGCTTTAGGAGGCAGGCGATGGCGCTTTTAGAAGCCCGGGACTTGAGGAAAGCCTACAAGGCGGGGGATGGGGAGCACCTGGTCCTGGCCGGGGTGAACCTGGAGCTTCGGGAGGGGGAGATCGTGGCCCTCTTGGGCCGCTCAGGGGGCGGAAAGAGCACCCTTTTGCGCATCCTGGCGGGGCTGATTCCGCCGGACGGCGGGGAGGTGCGCTTTAAGGGAAAAAAGGTGGAGGGCCCGGTGGAGGGGATGGCCATGGTCTTCCAGACCTTCGCCCTCTTCCCCTGGCTCACGGTGCTGGAGAACGTGGCCCTCGGCCTCGAGGCCCGCGGGCTCCCCAAGGCGGAAAGGGAGCGGAGGGCCAGGGAGGCCATCGCCATGATCGGGCTGGAGGGCTTTGAGAAGGCCCTCCCCAAGGAGCTCTCCGGGGGTATGCGGCAGCGGGTGGGCTTCGCCCGGGCCTTGGTGGTGGAGCCCGAGGTCCTCCTCATGGACGAACCCTTCTCGGCCCTAGACCCCCTGACCGCCGAGGGGCTTCGGGGGGATTTCCTGGATCTGTGGCAGGGCAAGGAGCTTTCCACCCAAGGCGTCCTCTTGGTGACCCACAACATTGAAGAGGCGGTGGCCCTGGCCGACCGCGTCCTGGTGCTCCAGGGGAGCCCGGCCCGCGTGGGCCGGGAGATCCCCATCGCCCTGCCCCACCCCCGCGACCCCGGCGACCCCCGGTTCCGGGCCCGGGTGGAGGCCATCTACGAGGTTCTGACCCAACGGGAGGAGGTGGAGCGCCGCTTGGAGGAGGAGCTCCTCCGCCTGCCCCAGGCCTCGGTGGGGGCCCTCATCAGCCTGGCCGAGGCCATCGCCCGCCTCGGCGGCCGGGCCGACCTGCCCCTTTTGGCGGAGGAGGAGGGCCTGGAGGTGGACGACCTCTTCCCCCTCCTCGAGGCCCTGGAGCTTCTGGGCTTTGCCCGCGTGGAGCACGGGGACGTGGAGCTCACCCCGGCGGGCCTGGCCCTAGCCAAGGCAGACCTCAAGGGACAAAAGGTCCTCTTTGCTGAACACCTTCTGCGCCATGTGCCCCTCCTCGCCCGACTGCACCAGGCGCTTCTGGAACACCGCCGTCTCCCGGAGGAGTGGGTCCTAAAAAGGCTGGAGAACCACCTTTCCCCCAAGGAGGCGCGGAGGGTCCTGGAGGTCGCCAGGGAATGGGGCCGCTTTGCCGGGCTTTTGGCCTACGACGAGCGAGCGCGGCGCTTCACCCTCCCGAAAGAGGAAGGCTGAGGGGCGAGGTGGCCTAGCGGTTGCGGCTTGAGCGCACCTTGCGGACCCGCTTGGGCACCAGGTGGTCCTTGGGGATCACGCTGATGGTGCCGTCCACCTCGAGGACCGCCGCCAGGACATCCTTGAGGTCCATGAGGCCGTGTTCCCTCAAGGCGGCCATGAGCTCCTCCAGGTCCACCCCCTCCCGCGCCAGGTGCTCGGGGATGGGCTTGCCCTCGTGGACAAGCAGGGTGGGCTCCCCCAGCATTCCCCGCCTCAAGGGGCTCCGGGAGATGAGGCGGTCCAGAAAGAGCAAGAGGACCGCACCCAAAAGCCCGCCCAAGAGGCTGTTGTCCGGCCCGATCATGGCGTTTTGCACCGCGTTGGAAAGAAGGAGGAGGGTGAGGAGGTCCACGGGGCTCATCTGGCCGAGGAGCTTTTTCCCGCTCAGCCTGAGGAAGACCAAGAGAACGGCGTAAACGATCGCCACCCGGATCAGGGTGAAGAGGACGGTGAGGGGATCGCCTAGGGCTTCGCGCAGGTGGGCTTCCATGGGAGAGCCGCCAGGGGAGGCTTGATCCCGCAAAAAGGGAGGGCCGAGGCCCTAGACGAACGGCCTCAGCCCCCAAAGCCCTGGTTAGGGCCTATGCCCTTTCCCGTGTCCACCCTTTCCCGGATGGTCCTCATGCGCTTCGTGTGCCTCGTGGTCTTCGTTGGCGGGGTGGTCCTCCTTCTCGTCAGGAGGGCCAAGGGAGGCGTCCTCGTCCTTCCCGGGCTTTTCCTTGACGATCTTCCCGTCCTTTAGGGTAAAGCCCTTGGCGTGAAGGAGCTCGGGCAAGGGGACATTCCGCCCGTTCACGGAGAGCTTGACCTCGCCCAACCCTGCCCCCTTCCCCTCCACCGTTACCGACACCAGGTACGACCGCCCGTCGGGCAGGGTGATCCGGAGGGCCACCGCCCGTTGCAAAAGGCCCGGGTCCAGGGAAGCCCCCGGCTGCCAGACCACACGCCCGTCCTGGTCCACCAGGGCAAACTGCGTTCCCGCAGGCCAGGACCCGGTCTGAAGGTCCTGAGGCAAACTGGGCACAAGGGCAAGACCGGCCAAGGCAAGCCCGGCGGTCAACACCATGGGAAAAAGCCGCTGGAGCATAGGGTTCACCCCCTCGGTCCAAGGATACCAAAAAAAGCTGAACGCAGGCTGAAGGCAGGGCGCATGGGACTTTGTGGAGAAGCCCTTTTGGGCGGGGTACTTAGCCCCCGCCGAAACGGCCCAGGGTTAGGCCCACCAAAAACACCAGGAAGCCTCCCACGAGGACCTGAACCACCGTACGGCCCAAGGGGCTTCCCATGTAGTGGTAGCGAATATAGGCGATGGCGAGAAGCTCCAGGGCCACCACCGCGTAGGCCAGGGCCAAGGCGGCCTGGATGTGGGGGATGAGGAAGGGCAGGGTGTGGAACATCCCCCCGAGGAACGTGGCGAGGCCCGTGACGCCCCCCCGCAAGACGGGGTGGCCCCTTCCGGTCACCTTGCCGTCATCGGAGAGGGCTTCGGCCAGGCCCATGGAGAGGGCGGCCCCCAGGGCGGCGGCCATGCCTACCAGGAAGGTGGCGTGGGGGCTTTGCGTGAGGCCGGCGGTGGCGAAGAGGGGGGCCAGGGTGGAAACGGAGCCGTCCATGAGGCCGAGAAGGGCCGGCTGGACCACCTGGAGGACGAAGCGCTGGTCCTTCGCGTTGGGGAGGCGGAATCCCATACCCAAGAGTATAGGCCCGGGCTTTCCTTATTGCAAGTAGGTATCGCTTATATTAAGCCCATCAGGCTGAGGACGAGGAGCCCCAAAACCCAAAGGGCCACCAAGGCGTAGAAGGCGTCCCCTTCCAAAAGGAAGAGGATGGCGGCGAGGGCTACCCGGGCCACGGGGGTGAGAAGGAGGAGGAGAAGGCCCAGGCGCACCAGGGCCTCTGGGCGGCCTTGCCAGGCCTCGAGCATCAGGGCGAAGGGGGACCCGCTTTGGGCCCCGGGCGCGGCCTGGAGGATGGCCCCCACGGGGGCAGCCCCGTGAGCCCAAAGCTCCCCAGCTCCCCCGAGGAGCACCAGGAGGGCCGAGAGGAGGACGCCCCCCCGCAGAACCAAGCTCAAAAGGAGGGCCACGCCTCACCCCCGGAGCCCCTGGGCGAGCATCTCCAGGCCCAGGAGGGCAATGACCCCGCTGAAAAGAAGCCTGAGGCTCCGCACCTTGGCCCCGGGCAAAACCCGGGCTCCCAGGAGGGCTCCGAGGAGAACCCCAAGCACCACAGGAAAGGCCAAGTCAGGGTGGATGTAGCCGTGCCGCAGGTAGACCCCGGCCCCGGCCGCCGCCGTCACCCCGATCATGAAGTTGGAGGTGGTGGTGGAAACCTTATAGGGGAGGCCCATGATCCGGTCCATGGCTAGGACCTTCACCGCACCCGAGCCTATGCCCAAAAGCCCCGAGAGAACCCCGGCAAGCCCCATCAGGAGGAAGCCCGGAACGACCCGGCGCACCGCATAGGGGATAGGTCCCCTTGGGCCAGGGTAGGTTCCCTGAAGGCGAAGGCGTACCGCCAGAGGGTCCGAGGGACCGGGGTCGGCCCGGTCCTCCTGCTCCCGATCCCGTAAGCCCAGGTAGGCAGCGTGGAGAAGCACCAGGCCAAAGACGCCCGCCACCACTTGGTGGGGTAGGAGAGCCGTGAGGGTAGCGCCCACCAGGGCCCCCGAGGTGGTGGCCACCTCCAGGAGCATGCCGAGGCGCAGGTTGGTGAACCCCTCCCGCACGTACGCGGCGGCCGCGCCGCTGCTGGTGGCGATCACCGAGACCAGGGAAGCCCCGAGGGCGAGCTTCAGGTCCACGCCGAAGAGGAGGGTAAGCATGGGCACCAGCACCACCCCACCGCCGAGGCCGGTGAGGGCCCCGATAAGCCCGGCCAGGGTGCTCCCCAGGAAGAGGAAGAGGGTAAAGGCCAGGAAGCTCATGTTCTAAGCCTATACCCCCATCCCGAGCCGGTCGGAAAGAGCATCCCGGGCTAGGCCCTGCTTATCCGGTAATCCCGCCCTGCCCAGCGCCCCTTCTCCGGATAATAAAAGGTGAACTCCAGGCTCTCAGCCCCCTCGAGGTCCAAAAGCACCCCGTGGAGGCCAAAGGGCAAGGGCTCGCTCGCCACATCCCGAACGCGCTGCCAGCCGTTAACCCCCAGGTGCAGGACAAAGGGTTCCCTCTCCTCCACCAGGAGCCCCTCGCCGGGGGCCAGGGCCCCCAGGGGGACCTCCCGCCGGAAGTGGCGCATCCGGGGCCTTCCTCCGCCCCCCAGGTACCGGGCTGCCACCCGCCCCAGGCGCTCGGGAGGTGCCTTGCCCTCCCGCCAGGCCAGGTAGAGCTTCAGGTACTCCGCGTGGGCCCAGAGGAGGGGCTGAGCGCTCCCCGTGGGCTTTCCCGGGAAGAGGTTCCGCTCGGGGATGGGCTCGGCGTCCCAGACCTGCTCGGGGATGAGCCCCCCGCGGCCCGTGCCGCCCGCCATAGAGCGGAGGTAGGGCAAGGGATCGTCTCCCAAGAGGAAGGCGGCCATCCCCCGCTCCCCGGTGAGGAGGGGCCAGGCCCTTCCCTTGCCTCTGCCGTCAAAGGGGCGTCCGTCCTCGTGCTCCCCGTAGCCGTCCTCGGGATAGCGGTGGTAGAAGAAGCCTGTGGGGGTCTCTACCCGAAGAAGGGCGTCGGCGAGACGGAGGGAGTCCAGGACCCTGGCGTCGTCCGGGGGCCTTAAGCCCAAGCGGACGAGCTCCAGAAACTCAAGCCCCACCAGGGCCGCGGGCTCCAGGCTCACCCCTTCCCGGTTTCTCACCTCCACCCGCCCCCTGAGGCCCAGGGGCCCTGGAGGGGAGAGGCGGACGTAGTGGCCCCGGGTAGCGTGGGCCAGGTCCAGCGCGGTGCCCTCCACGTAGGTCCACTCCTCTATCCGGGCGTTCCAGCAGTCGGCGAGGGAAAGGGCGTACTCCGCCTCCGCCCCCTCCAGGAAGCCGTAAAGGGTGGCCGCAGCCAGGGCGGCCACCGTGGCCGCCAGGGTGAAGGGGGAAAGCCCCGGGTTCTCCTCCCAGCGGTCCTGGGGGCTCACCGGCCCCTCGCGGGCGAGGAAGCCCGCCGCCAGGCGCACCATGGCCCGGGCCGCCCCCTCCGGAAGCCCGCCCCGCTCCTTCAGGGCCGCCGCCAGGAGGACGGGGAAGGCGGCCTCGTCCAGCTGAACACCCTGCCAGTAGGGGCGGCCGTCGGGGAAGAAGTTCTGCGCCCAGTGCCCGTCCCCATCCTGCGTGGCCGCAAGGTAGGCCAGGACGCGCCCCACGTCCTCGAGGCGGCCCAGGGCCAGGAGGGCAAAGGCCGCCTCCACCGCGTCCCGGGTCCAGACCAGGTGGTAGCCCCCGGGGTCGTCCCGGGCGTTGCCCCAAGGCACAGAGAGGCTCGCCACCAGGGCCCCGGGGTAGGTGCGGTCCTCGTGGGCCCTGAGGACCAGGAAAGAGCGGCGGGCGAGGGCCTCGAGGGCGGGTTCGGGGCCCTTCAGGTCCAGATCCCCCAGCTCCCTTCGCCAGAGGGCCTCCACCCGCCTTCGCACCCCTTCCAATCCCTCGGCCAAGGCGCCTTTCGCCAAGGTCTTGGCCCCCTCGGGCGTGGAGGCAAAGGCCAGGGCCAGGGTCCCCTCGGCCTCCCGCACCTCCCCCATCAAGGCCACGTTCCCGTCTTCGGCCCGGGGGAAGGTCCAGGTCATGGCCCCGTTCTTGGCGAAGTCCTGCCAGCCGTCGGAGAAGCCCACATATCCGGCGCTTCCCCGCGCGAAGGGGCCCAGAAGGGCGAGGGCCTCCTCTCCCTTCTTCGCCAGTAGGGCCCCCTCCTCCACCCACGCAGTGTTCCCCCAGCCGCTGCCGCCGAGGTGAGGGGCGAGGAGGGGGTAGAGGCAAAACCCCTCCCCCTCGAGGCGGAAGCCCACGAGGAGGGCATCCCGCCCGGGGTCGGGCACGAGGGCGAGGTGGAGGCGGTACCCCTCCCCCTCGTGCACCACCTCCACCAGGGGGGAGGCGGGGTCCTCCTCCAGAATCCGGTAGCGGGCCTCCCGCTTCACCTCGCGCCAGAAGCCCTCCCGAGCCACGATGAAGCCGAGGTCGCGGATCTGGGGCCGCCCCACCGAGGGCCAGAAGACCTCGTTCAGGATGCCGTGCCCCAGGGTGAACCAGAGGCGGCTCGTCCCCAGGGCGGTGCCCACCCGGTCCTTATCGCTCGTGGCCCAGGTGGGGGGGAGGCCGGGCTTGCCGAAGGCTTCCATCAGACCTCCTGGTCCGTGATGAGGAGGGCGTTGGCCGCGGCGATGCGCCGGGGGGGCAGGTCCTCCCCGGCAATAAGCCGCAGGACCGCCTTCCGCTTGGCCTCGCCCAGGGCCAGGAAGAGCACCTCCTCCGCGGTGGCGAGGGCCTTGGGCGTCAGGGTGAGGCGGAGGGGCGGGGGCTTGGGGCTATCCCGCACCACCTCCACCAGGCGGGGACTCTCCAGGGCGGGGTGGCCCGGAAAGAGGCTTGCCGTGTGCCCGTCCTCCCCCACCCCGAGGAGGGCGAAGCCTAAGGGGAGGAGGCCCTCTAGGCGCGCCTCCATGCGCGCCCGGGCCTCCTCCGGGGGAAGGCCCAGGGGGAAGGGAAGGAGATGGTCGGCCTGGGGGCCCAGGGCCTCGGCCACCTGGGCGAGGTTGGTGCCCCGGTCCCCGGGGGGAAGCCAGCGCTCGTCGGAGAGGACCAGGGTGGTCCTGAACCGGATCCCCCGGAGGGCCCGGTAGAGGGGGAGGGGCGTCCTTCCCCCGGCGAGGGCCCCGCTTGAGGCGTGGACCAGGCGCTCCAGGAGCCAGGCCAGGGCGGCCTCGAGGGCTTGCGAAGGGCTTTGGTAGACCGCCACCCTCATTCCCCCACCACCTCGTGCCCGCCAAAGGCGCGGCGCAGGGCGGCCAAGACCCGGAGGCGGAGCCCCGTCTGGTCCTGGCTCTCCAGCCTGGCGAAGAGGGCCTGGGCAACGGCGGGAAGGCTCACCCGCCTCTCCAGGGCCTCCATGAGGGCCCAGCGGGCCTCCCCCGTCTCGGCCACCACGGGGGCGATCCCCTCCACGCCTTCCGCCAGCACCTCGGCGAGGCGGTCCAGGAGGAAGCCCCGGACGATGGTGCCCTGGCGCCAGGCGGCCACCACCTGGGCCGGGTCCAGGCCGAGCTCCCTACCGGCGGCGAGGAGCTCCACCCCCTCGGCGTAGGCCTCCATGAGGCCGTATTCCACGGCGTTGTGCACCATCTTGGCGTAGTGGCCCGCCCCCGGCCCCCCGGCGTGGACCAGGCCGCCCCCCTCGGGGGCCAGGGCCACCAGGTAGGACCAGAAGGCCCTCACGTGGGCCGCCTCCCCCCCCACCATGAGCCCGTAGCCCTCCACCTCCCCGCGAACCCCCCCGGAGACGCCCACGTCCACGAAGCCCACGCCCCGCTCCGAAAGGGACTGGGCCCGGCGCCTGCTCTCCTTGTAGAAGCTGTTGCCCCCGTCCGCCACCCGGTCTCCCGGACGGAGGAGGGGGATGAGGGCCTCCAGGACCCCCTCCACTGCCTCGTGGGGCACCATGAGCCAGAAGAGCCGGGGGTCGCCCGGGGCCCGGGCCAGGGCCTCGAGGCTATCGGCCACGGGGATTCCCGCCGCCGCAGCGCGGGCCCGGGCCTCCGGGCTCGGGTCAAAGCCCGAAACGGCGAGGCCCTTCCCCCTGAGCCTCCGGGCCATGCCGAGACCCATCCTGCCCAAACCGATGAGCCGCATCATTCCCTTCCTCCTAGGGGGAGCCAGGCGTGGCCGGGCTCCAGGATCCCCTGGGCCGAGGCGGGCCCCTCGCTCCCCTCGGGGTACACCTCGGGCTCCCCCTCCTGCCAGGCCCGCAGCACGGGGTCCACGATGGCCCAGGCCGCCTCCACCTCCTCCTCGGAGGGGAAGTGGCCCAGGTCGCCCCGGAAGACCGCGAGGAGGGCCTCCTCGTAGGCGGTGTGCTCGGGCGCCCGCTCGGGGCGGAAGCGGAGGGTGTGGGGCTCGAGGCCCTCGCCCGCGAGGGACCTGCCGAAGAGGGTGAGGTCCAGGCCCACCTCCGGGTTCATCCAAAAGACCAGATACCCCCGGCCCACCTCCCCAAAGCAGCCCTGGGGCACCGCGCTCAGGGCCAGGGCCACGTAGCCCCTGTCCTGGGCTAGGCGCTTGCCGCTCCGCAGGTAGAAGGGCACGCCCTGGAAGCGCCAGTCGTCCACGTAGAGCTTCAGCGCCGCGTAGGTCTCGGTGCGGCTATCCTTGGGAACCCCTTCCTCCTCCCGGTAGCCTCGGTACTGGCCGCGGGCAGCAAAGCCCTTTGCGCCCTCAGGGATGGGACGCACCGCGCGCAAGGCCTCCAGCTTCCTCGCCCGGAGGGAGCCGGGGGAAAGCCTGGCCGGGGGCTCCATGGCCGCGAGGGCAAAGAGCTGGATCAGGTGGTTCTGGAGCATGTCCCTCAAGGCCCCCGCCCTGTCGTAGTAGGCGGCCCGCCCCTCCAGGCCCAGGGTTTCGGCGTAGGTGATCTCCACCCAGTCCACGTGGCCACCCCGCCACACGGGCTCCAGGAAGCGGTTGCCAAAGCGGGTGGCGAGCAGGTTTTCCACCGCCCACTTGCCCAGGAAGTGGTCCATGCGGAAGATCTGGTCCTCCCGAAAGTGGCGGTGGAGGGTCCGGTTCAGGGCCTTGGCCGAGGCCAGGTCGGTGCCGAAGGGCTTCTCCACCACGAGTCTGCGGAAGCCCGTCCTCTCCTGGGCAAGGCCGAGGGCCCCGAGGGCCTCCGCTGCCTGGGCGAAGAGGGTGGGGGGAAGGGCGAGGTAAAAGATGGCGTCCCCCTCGAGGCCCCTGAGGCTCCGCAGTCCCTCCGGGGTGAGCTCCGCCCTGAGGTAGCGCGTGCGCCGGCGGAGGACGGCCCAGGCCTTGAGGTCAGTACCGGGAAGGGCCCTGAGAAAAGCTTCCAGGCGGTCCAGGACCTCGCTCTCGCTCCAGGCTTCCCTCCCCAGGCCTAGGACCTCGAGGCCCTCCACCTCTCCCCGGGCGAGGAGGCGGAGGAGCGCGGGAACCAAAAACCTCCGGGCGAGGTCCCCCGTGAAACCCAGGATCACCAGCCTCACGGGGCCTCCTTTTCCCGGGAAACCGGGGGCCTTTGGCCCCGCAGCCGGGGGCTCTGGGCACAAGCGCCAAGGGACACCTGCCTTACCTCCAGATACACCCTAGCCCCTATCCCTGAAGGGGGGATGAAAGGCGGATTCAGGAACCCTCCTCTCCCCAGGTGGCCAGGCCCTGGGCCAGGGCCTCCCGTACAGATTCCAGAGGTTCGGGGAACCGGAGGAGGCCCTCCCCAGGTCGCCCAGCCTTGCCCAACTCCTCGTCCAGTAGGCGCTCCAGGGCCGCCAAGACTCCCGCGAGCCTCAGGAGCAGAAAGCGCTCTGGGCGGAAGGCCCGGGAACCTCCCAGGGCCAAGAGGGCGTCCTCCTCCGCCCTCCGAAAGGCCTCCAGCGGCACCCCTAGCCTGCGCCCCACCTCGAGGAGGTCCAGAAGGGCCTCGAGGGGGGGTTCTCCCTTGGGGGGTTCCCCGGGCGCTAGGCGGCGCAGCAGGGCCAGGGCACCCCGGAGCTCTGCCCGGAGACCCGAGAGGTGAAACTCCAGGACCTGTCGGTCCGTCTGGCACTTAAAGAGCTCGTAGCGGAGGACGGCGTTCTCCTTAAGGGCGGGGGAGGCCTCCCGGACCAGCTCGGCGTTTTTCTGGCGCAACAACGCCAAGTCCGCCTCGAGGCGGGCCACCTTCTCCCTCAAAAGGTCTATCTCGGTTTCCAGATGCGCCTTGGGCCCCCTCGGGCTCTTGCGGCGGAAGAAGGCCATCCTAACCCACCCCCCTTCGGGCCAAGGGGACGAGGGAAAGGAGGGCCAGGGCCTCTAGGGCCAGGGCGGCCCAAGCAGCATGGGCGGGGGAAAGGGTGTAGAGGTAGCCCATGAGAAGGCTCCCCAGGAGCCAGGCGACGCCAAAGGCCCCGTCAAAGAGGCCGTAGGCCCAGGCCGAACCCTGGGAGAGGTAGCCTACCCCAGCCCGCATCACGCTCTCCTGTAAGCCCAAGGCCCCTCCCCACAGGGCGCACCCCAGGGCCCAGGCCCAGGGACCCCTCCCCATCAGGACAAGGGGTGTGGCCAAGGCGGCCAGGACGGGCACGAGGAAAAGGGTTTTAAACCCCACCCGTTCAAAAGCCAGGCCCCCCAGCAGGGCGAGGAGGGCATCGGTCCCCATAGCCAAGGCAAAGAGGAGGGAGATCCCTGCCGGGGGCGCCCCCAACCGCTCCAGGTGGAAGGCCAAGATCTGGAAGTGAGCGAAGCCCAAGGCGAAGAGGAGGGCAAAGGCCAGGTAGAGGAAGAAAGTCCGAGGAAGGGGTTCCCGTACAGAACGGGAAGGATCCTCGGGCTCGAGCCCCCGGACCCGCCAAAGGAGGAGCAGGGCTAAAAGAGCCGGCACCAGTAGAGCCGCGAAGCCCAGCCGGTACCCCCCTTGGGCTACGGCCAGGGCCACGAAAAGCGGACCGAGAAAGGCCCCTCCCTGGTCCATGAGCTCGTGAACACCAAAGGCCCGGCCCAGGCCCACCTCTTTGCCCACCCGAGCCAGGAGGGCGTCGCGCACGGGAGTCCTCAGCCCCTTGCCCAGCCTTTCCAGGAAGAGAAGGAGGCTCGCGGCGTAGGGGCTCCCTACCCAGGCCAGAGCGGGGAGGGCAAGGAGGTTGAGGCTGTACCCCAGGTAGAGAAGCAGCCAGGCCCGGCGCCCCTCTCCCACCTGCCCCGAGAGCAGGCGGACGGCATAGCCCAGAAACTCCCCTACCCCCGAGACCGCCCCCACCAGGAGGCTCGTAGCCCCCAAGGTTCCCAGGAAGGCCCCGGAGATGCCCCGGCCTCCCTCGTAGGTGAAGTCGGCCAGGAGGCTCACCAGGCCGATGGCCAACACGAAACGCCAAGCCAAGCTCACCGCTCCTCCTTGGGCAGGTAGCGGACCACCTCTACCCGCTCCAGGGTGACGAGCCCCTCCCGCACCAACCGGTCCAAGGTGGGAAGGAAGGCCCGGATCTTGTCCTCTTCGTCCACGATCTCCACCATGACCGGCAGGTCCTCCGAGAGCTGGAGGATCTTGGCGGTGTGGATGCGGGAGTGGGCCCCGTAGCCCATGAAGCCCTTGAAGACGCTGGCTCCGGCCAAGCCGAAGCGCTTGGCCTCGAGGACGATGGCCTCGTAAAGGGGCCTACCCTCGTACCGGTCCGACTCCCCCACGAAAACCCGTAGGAGCTTGGCCTCGCCTGCAAGCCGCATCCCCCTCACCTTGCCTTCCGGTAGAGCTCAAGAAGCTCCCCCATCTCTTCTGGCCGCAGGGGGAGTCCTTCCAGGGCGCGGAAGAGCTCCTCCATGGGATAGGCCACCCGGTGCAGGCGAACCCGGCCCCCCTCGTAGAGGGCGAAACTGGCCCTTTGGTCTCCGTCCAGGGGCTGGCCCGCCGAGCCCGGGTTGACGAAGAGCTTTCCCCCAATGACGCGCACGAAGGGCAGGTGGGTGTGGCCGAAGACCACTACCTCTGCCCTGAGGCTCTCCGCCGCCTCCAGGAGCGCTTCCTCCCCTGTCTCGGGGTCTAGGCGGTAGTCGTAGAGAGGGTCCTGGAGGCTCCCGTGAACCAAGGCGAACCGGGTCCCGTCGGCGGCCCAGACAAGGTAGAGGGGAAGGCTCCGCAGATAGGCCAGGTCCTCCGGCCGTAGCGCGCTCCGTGTCCACGCCAGAAGGGCCCGCGCCAGATGAGCCTTGCGGGGGGCGGCCTTGGGGTCGGTGCCGAAGGCGGCCGCGTGGTCGTGGTTGCCCCGCACCGCCACCGCGCCCACCCGCTTGAGCCAGGAGAGGACCCCGCGGGGGCTCGGACCATAGTTGACCGCGTCCCCGGCGAAGAGGACAGCGTCCACTTTCCCCACCGCCGACACGATGGCCCTCAGGGCCCAGACGTTCCCGTGAAGGTCGCTCAGGATCAGGACGCGCATCGCCTTATCTCCTCCCTCCGCTCCTCGTAGTCCCAAAGGCCCAGCACCCCACCCCACTCCGCCAGGGCTCGGGCCGCCTTCTCCCCGCGGGGGCCTGGGGGGAAAAGGGGCAGGAGATGGGGGAGGCGCAGGACCTCCTTCTCTTCCAGGGCTTCCAGCACCTCCACCCAGGGGAGGGCTTCCAGGAGGTGGAAGAGGGCTTCTGGAGGCCGGGCAGGGTCTTCCAGCCAGGCCCGGCCTGCCAGGGTGAGCCCTAACGAGAAGCCCTGCTGCCGCCAAAGCCCAAGCTCCTCCCCCAGGGCCAAGGTGGCAAGCGGCTCGTCCACCGTCTGTCGCAGAGCAGGGAGGATCCCGGGCCAGCCTAGACCCTGCTCCACCAAGACGAGGGCCTCGTAGAGGTCCTTGGGGCCCACCGGGATCAACCCCGCCTCCACGGCCACCTCCTTCCCTTGGGCTCGTTCCCTGCTGGCTTAGCGGTAGGGGACGACCAGCGGGGCTCGAGGCCCCGGAGGACCCGACGGTAGCGGTCCTGAACCTCCCGCAGGTCCCGGATCCACGCCTCTTCGGGGGCCCGGGGGAACCAGTAGACGCAGGGGCAAAGGCGCCGCCAATCCGCGACCGCAGGTTCCCGGGCCCAAGAGAAGGTGAAGCGGCAGGCGAAGCGGGCCTCCCCCTCGAGACGAAAGGGGACCAGGTAGAGGCAGGCCCTGGGGTGGGCCAAGGCCTCGGGTATGGGGCAGGCCCCGCATACCTCGGGGGTCACCGGGCGCTCCTCCTCGGCGCCGCAGCGCCCCTCGCGGCGGTAAGGGCATACAGGCCATTTCTCCACGGCACCTCCTCAGTGCACCACCAGCACGGCGCACGGGGCGTAGCGCAACACCCGCTCGGAGACCGACCCCAGCATCCAACGTTGCACGGGGGTAAGGCCCCGACGCCCGAGCACGATGAGGTCAAACCCCTCGTCCTCCGCTACCCGGGCCAGGGTTTCCGCCGGGTGACCCACCTGGCTTCGGGTACGCAAGGGAACGCCCACCCTCTCCGCCTCGCGGTTGGCAAAGTCAAAAGCCTCGGCGAGAGGGCCCTGGACCTCCTCCAGTACCCCTTGCAACTCCACCCCGAGCTCAGCGAACTCCGGGGGTCGGACCACCGCCAAGGCCAAGACCTCACCCCCAAACACCCGGGCCAGCTCTAAAGCGGCCAACAGGGCTTTTTTGGCCATCTCTGAACCATCGTATCCTACCAGAATTCTACGAAACATCCTACACCCTCCTTCCCCTGAGGGCATCCCCAAGCGTGAAGAGGCCGCTCGTCAAGGCCCTTGTCTCCGCCCCTTCCCAGGGCTCAGCAACGAGCGGTCCCCAGTACAAGGGGGCGCCTTCCCGAGCCTTCCCCTCAGGGTCACAGGGGAGCCCTGAGGGCTGGCAGAAAGCGGCTTTCCCGGCGCACCCCCGAACCCCGGTCACAGTTCCACCTCCTCCCGAAGCCTTGCCGCTTCCTCCACGCGGTGGTATGGAAGGAAGAAGCGGTTGGCGATCCAGGTGGGCACCACGGCACTGGCGATGACGGCGGCTACCAGAAGGGAGTACTGGTCCTGGTTGATAATCCCGTGGCTGAGCCCATAGAGGCTGGAAATGGTACCGAAGGTGAGACCTGTGGACATCAGTAGGGTGGTGTAGGCGGCGTCCCGCCTTGGGTAGCGAAAGGCCAGGGTAGCGGGATAGACCCCCAGAACCTTGCTGGCCATCTTGGCGAGGAGAAGCGCCAGGAAGCCCCCGAACCCCGCCAAGAGGGCGGAAAGGCTCACCAGGCTCCCCGCTCGCAGGAAGTAGAAGGGGGTAAGAAGGCCCAGGATAAGGGTTCTTAGGCGCCGAAGAAGGCCGTGATCCTTACCCACGCTCTCTGCCAGGACCATGCCAACGAGATAGGCGGGGAGGACGGCTTCCGAGCCACTCCACACCGCCACGGCCCCCAAGGCGAAGAGGACGAGGAGGAGGACCTTGGCCTCAAACTCGTAGGTACCCCCGCCGTAGCGGGCAAAGAGGCGCCGGATGCCTGGAGGGAGGACGAGGAGGCCGAGGAGAAGGACGAGGGCGAAGATCACCGTCCGCCCTCCAAAAGGAGCAAAGAGAAGGCCCAAAGCCAGAACCGTCCCCAGATCGTTCACAAAGCAGGCAGCCAGGATCACCTTGCCGAAGGGGGTCTTATTGAGCCCGAGCTCCAGCATCACCGCGTAGACCACGGCCACGCTGGTGGTGGAGAGAGCGACCCCAGCCAGCCAGCTGGCCTGGCTGGCCCAACCCAAGAGGGCGTGGGCCAGAAGAGCAGCGCCCAAGAACGGCGCGAGGAAGCCCACTAGGCCAATTCCAAAAGCCTCCTTCCAGCTCCGCCTGAGGGTTTCTGGGTCCAGCTCCGCCCCGGCCAAGAAGGTGAGGAGGACGCTCCCCGTCCCTGCCAGAAAGGTCACCCATGGGGCTCCCGTCTGCAGGAGGTCCTTTCCCAGGAGGGACCCCGCCAACACGCCCACCAGGATCTCCGTGAGGGCCACGGAGAGGCGAACCCAGGTGGAAAGCAGGGTGGCCAGCACCGCAAGCCCCAACCAGATCGCCGCTATGCCCCAATCCATCGGGCTTCCCTCCTTTCTCGGGTGGAAAGCCAAAGGCCCCCACCCCTTCGGGTAGGAGCCATCAGCCCAGCGGGCGGTTTAGGCGGGCTCCATCGCCTTTCTTTTTAGGATAGCACACCTTGCCTCTGGAGGCAACACCCTCATGGGCTCACCTCTCCGAAGACCTGGCGTAGGAGGTCCTGTCCCCAGGCGGTGGGCTCGGGAGGCTCGGGACGGAGGCGGTAGGTGCGGCGGCCGTCCGAGAGGCGCTCGGCTTTGAGGAATAGGGCCTTGGGATCCCCCAGGAAGGCGACCGCCAAGGTGTAGAAGTGGGTGACGAAGGCCACCCGCACCCCGTGCTCCACCAGGGCCCGCACCACCTGAGCGCCCAGCTCCGCCCCTTCCGGTTCGTTGGTGGCCCCGAAGCTTTCGTTGAAAAGAAGGAGCGGCTTTCGGGACAGGTGGTTCACCAGATTGTCCATCCGCCGTAGCTCCTCCTCAAACTTTCCCGCTTCTAGGGCCCGGTCCTCTTCCCGCTTGAAGTGGGTGAAGATCCCATCCACCAGGCTGCTCTCAAAGCCCTCGGCCCCTACGAAGAGCCCGGCTTGCATGAGGAGCTGGGCCAGGCCGAGGCTCCTTAAGAAGGTGGTCTTGCCTCCCCGGTTGGCTCCGGTGATGAGGATGGGGTTCTTGTCGTGCGCCTCTAGGTCGTTCCCCACCGCGCGCCCCTGCCTTAGGGCCAAGCCCACGTCGTAAAGGCCCTTGAAGGCTAGGCGCAGGCCCTCCGTCGGGGTAGGGAAGGTCACGGGAAGGCCTAGGGCCTTGAGCCGCTGGGCCAAGCGGGCAGCCCCCAGGAGGAAACCCACCTCGGCCCGCAAGGCCTCAAAAAAGCGGGCTACCTCCTCTACTGCGGCGGCCAAGGCCTTGGCGGCCTCGAGGATCCCCCGCTCCCGAAGCTCGCCGAGGATGCGGGCCCCCGCCTCGTCCCGGGGATGAAGGGTGAGGAGATAGGTCTTGGGCCGAGGAGCAAAGGGCCGCCAAGGCTTAGGCCCCTCCGGGGGGAGAAGGGTATACCCTTGGCCACGGCCCTCCGGGTCCAGGCCCGCCGCCAACCAGACCCCCTTGGGGAAGCGGAGGCCCTCCAGGTGCTCCTCAGCCTCGCGGAAGAAGACAGGGGTTAAGACCTCCCGAAGCCGGGCCTGCAGGCCTCGGAAGGGAGGGCTCGTGAAGGCGGCGCCCTCGAGGTGGCGGAGGAGCTGCTTTAGCCCTCCGAGGAGGGCCTCCATACCCTTGATGGCCCCATACAGGTCGGGCCGATCCCGCCGGTAAAGGCCGTAGGCCTGCCGTCGCTTGGCCACCAGGGTTTCTCCGCACAGAACATAGATTGTTTCCAAGAGGGTCCGCTTCTCCAGGGCCTCCCGCACGGCCCCCTGGCGATAGAGGATTGTGGAGAGGTCCGAGGTGAGGCCCTGGGCTAGGACCTTCCGGGCCACCTCCTCCAGGTAGTTGTCCCCCTCCGCCATGGCCTCGAGGACCGCCTTAAGCCCTAGGTCCTGTTCCAAGTCCTCCCAGGCGAAGGGGAGCGGGAGGTTCAGCCGCAGATCCCGATCGGGAAAAAGAAGCCCTACCCTCACGGGCCACCTCCTGGGCGCCGCTTCAGGCGTTCGCTGAGAAGGGGATAGGTCAACCGGTACTTCTCAGCTAGGGCGAGGGCGTAAGTCCGGCCATCTGGGGGCTTCTCTTGAACGCGGAAGGTGCGGCGGGCAGGATCCAGCGGATCCACCTCCGCCACCAAGCTCTTGGCCCCAGGAAGACGGGCCAGTTCGTCCAGAAAGGTGACGACCACCGCTCGGCACCTCTTGGCCCGGATCCTCTCCAGGACGAACCGCCCGATGAGCCGGGCATCCGTTAAGGCGGCCGAGGCAAAGGGCTCGTTAAGGATGAGGAGTGAGCGCTCCGTGGCCCGCTCCAAAAGGACCCTGAGCCTATGGAGGTCCTCCTCCAGCTTGCTCCTCAGTTCCTCAGGGTTCTCCCGAACCTCAAAGTGGGTGAGGATGCGGTCGGGAAGGGAGAGACGGGCCTGTGCCCCCGGAACGGGAAGCCCAAGGGCAGCCAGATGGTGGACCTGGCCCACCATGCGGGCAAAGGTCGTCTTCCCTCCCTGGTTAGGCCCGCTGACTACCAGGATCGTAGCCCTGTCGAAGCGGAAGCTGTTTTCCACAGGCCGCTTACCCTGGCCCAACAACTTGGCTGCGAGAACCAGGTCAAAGGCCCTCTCGGCGAAGAAGGGGGGGTCCTCGGCAATCTCGGGATAGGTGAAGGGGAGGCCTGCCTCTCGCATAGGAGCGATGAAGTCCAGGTAAGCCAGGAAGAAGCGCGCCTCCTGCTCCAGCCGCAACAGGAAAGGATCCACGAAGCCCGGGTGGCTCCGGACGAAGGCCTCCAAGAGGGCGAAGGCTTTGGGAAAGAGACGGGCCAGGTGATCCAGGATCCACTCCTCCACGTGATTGAGCCAAGGACCCGGCGGAAGAGCGGGCTCCTGCCAGGCGGGCAGGTTCGGGCCGAAGAATGGGCGAAAGGTCTCCACCACCCGCTCCCCGTAGTCGGGCTCTCCCCCATAAGCCCTCAGGGCCAGGCGGCCCTCGTGCACATGGAGGGTGTAACGCAGGGCGGCAAGGGCGGAGCGGACCTCCCTTAGGTCCCGCAGGAGCCGGATTAGATCGGGATTCTTCTGGTAAATCTCCAAATAGTCCCTATATCCTCGGAGGCCCGCCGAACCTGGGGGGTGACGAGCGAAGCCCTCCTCCAAGGCCCTAAAGGCCTCGAGGTAAGCCTCTACCCCCTGTAGGAAGTAAAGGCGCTTCTGCCAGGGGTGGCGGGCCTCTTTGGCCAAGCCCAAACGTTTCCGCAAAGCCTCCATAGCTTGAAAGAAGGCCCGGAAGGCCTGGGCCAAGGGCTGGGCCTCGAGGTCCCGAGCCACCTCTTGGCGGTGGACCACCGCATCCTTGTGCCCTAAGGGAGCGCGGAAGAAGGCTTCGAGATCCAGCCCCGGGTGGGAGGCAAAAAGGCTTACCTCCAGCTCATCTAGAAGGAGGTCTGGAAAGTAGAGCGGGTTCTCCCCCTCCCCCCTCGGGTCTAGGCCCTTATGGTCCAGCAGGCTCGGTCGGAGCGTCAAGGGGTTTTCCATGCCGACCTCCAAAAGCGAAAACCCCTACCGGATCGCCGGTAGGAGTCATCAGCCCAGTGGGCGGTTCAGGCGGACTCCATCGCCTAGCCTTAGTTTAGCCCACGGGGACTCCTCCATCTAGAGGGCTCGGAGGGGAAGAAAGGGCGCGGTGGGCACCGATGGCGAGCACTCGGCCGTGGGGGTTTCGTTCCCTACAGGGTGTTCGCCCCCGGCCCCTAGGTCCCCCCAGGACTCCTGGGAAGGTCTAGAGAGCCTGCTTGGGGACCCTCTGCGGCCCCACCCCAACGCAATGCTGGTATCAACGCCCCTCTTCTCGCAGCGTATGCCGAACGTGCCCACCGCTCCTCCCCTGGCTTGCCTTTCTCGTTCGCCCTTTACGAACTAGCGCGGAAAAGCCAGCCAGGTGGCGAGGTCTCTTGACGAGGCAAGCCCCCCTGGCTAAGCTAAGTTTTGCGTGCGGGGGCGATTAGCTCAGCTGGTCAGAGCGCACGCCTGATAAGCGTGAGGTCGGTGGTTCAAGTCCACCATCGCCCACCAGCTCCAGGACACAAAGCTTTCCCCCCACGCTACCGTGGGGGGAAAGCTTTCGGGGGCCATTGGGTTCCATTTTGGAGTCTTCCCGAGACCCCTTAGTGACCCGGGCCTAGATGCCCCAGCCTCCGGTGGGGAACCTCAGGCCGAGCCCAAAAGCTTGAGGAAGGCCTCCATAAAGGCAGGAAGGTCCTTGGGACCCTGGGCGGTCACCAGGTTGCCATCCACCACTACCCCCGCTTCCTGGTAGAGCCCCCCGGCGTTTTCCAGGTCGTCCCGGATGGAGGGAAAGCCCGTGACCCTCCTCCCCCGGACCACCCCGGCGCTGATCAGCACCCAGCCGGCGTGGCAGATGGCGCCGAGGGGTCGGTTCCCCTCCGCCACCCGCCGGACCAGGGCCAGCACCTCCGGGCTCCGCCTCAGGTAGTCCGGGGCGAACCCCCCGGGGATGAGGAGCCCCAAAAGCTCCCCCGCCTCCTTGGGGGCCACCTCGGCCTTCCAGGCCAACCCGGACTTGCCCCGGTACTCCCGGGCCTCCGGGCCGATGACAAGCGGGGCCAACCCCGCCTCCTGAACCCGGTAGTAAGGGTAGATCAGCTCCCGCTCGTCAAAGAGGTCCGCCAGCAAAATCCCGATGCGCCGCACGCCACACCTCCAGGAACTCCTTAAGGATATTCCCCGTGACCCCCCAGATGTCCACCCCCCGCCAGGGTAGGTGCCAGACCTCCCTTCCCAGGCGCACCTCGCCCCACGGGGTAACGCCGAGGAGCTCCTCCACGGGGGCCAGGAGCACCTCCGCCACCTCCTCGGGGTTGGGCCGCAGGGGGGGAAGGTCTTCCCGGTAGACCACCACGGGCTGGATCAGGAAGCCCTGGGGGGAAAGGGCGGGGCTGAGGAAACCCAAAAGCTCCACCTCCCCTAACCCCACCTCCTCACAGGCCTCCCGCAGGGCGGCCTCCACCACCCCCTCCCCCGGTTCCACGACCCCGCCGGGGAAGCTCACCTGGCCCGCATGGGTGGGCAGGTGGGGGCTCCTCCGGGTGAGGAGGACCCGGGTCCCCAGAAGGGGTACGGCCACCGCAGCCAGCCGGAAGCCCTCAGGCGGCTCTAACCCCTGCGGCAGGCCCTGAGGGAGCGCCTCCTTAAGGCGCTCTCGGGGTCCAGACCCCTCTTGGCGAAAAGCCCCACCAGGTTCCAAAGCGCCTCCTCGAGGTCCCCCCGCTCCAAGGCCCTCTTAAGCCCCTCCTCGTCCCCCTGGTCCAGGCCCCTCTTCTGAAGCTCGTACGCCCGCAGGAGGGTGGGCAGGGTTTTGGGCAGGCGGCAAGGGTCTTCCACCTTGCCCTCCTGGGCCTTCAGCTCGTCCCAGCGGGCCTTGACCTCCTCTGGGGTCTTGGCTTCGGCTTCCCCGAAGACGTGGGGATGGCGGCGGACGAGCTTTTCCACGATCCGCCTCTCCACCTCCCCGTAGGTGAAGGCACCCTCCTCCTCGGCGATGACGCTGTGGAAGGCCACCTGGAGGAGGACGTCCCCGAGCTCCTCGGCCATCTCCTGGGGGTTTCCCTGCAGAATGGCGTCCGCCGCCTCGCTGGCCTCCTCCAGAAGGTAGGGCACCAGGCTCTCGTGGGTCTGGGCCCGGTCCCAGGGACACCCCCCGGGACCCCTCAGGCGGCGCATGACCTCAAGAAGCCGCTCCATGCCCCCCATTCTCCCTCAGGAGAAGCCCCCCTGCCAGGGAGAGGCCCACGAGGAGAAGGGAAAGAGGGTCCAGGGGGGCGGGCTCCAGGACCCAGCCCCCCACACCGGGCGCGGGCAGGCCCGTGGTGCGGGTCAGGAGGAAAAGGGCCAAGAGCGTCCCTACCAGATACCGCCCCGCCCGAAGCCACCGCGCCCCAAGCCGCTCCCCAAGGAGGGGGAGGAGGAGAAGGGAAAGGCCAAAGCCCAGCTCCAGGGCTAGGAGGAGCATGAAGAGAACCCCGTACCAGAACCCCGGGGCCGTCAGGGCCCATGCGGGGTCCTTCACCCGAAAGACCTCCCCGCAAAGCCCCCCGCCCAAAGGGGTATCCCCCAGGCCGAGAAGCTGCAGGAAGAAGGGCAAGACGAAGAATAGGGCGGCGAGACGAAGCACCTTCCCCATCCTACCTGCTCCCCTGATCCCCAGGGAGGGCTTATACCCTTTAACCCTGCGGGGACTTTCTACCGGGACCCGCATGGGGTGGTATTACCCCAGCCCGGGATGGGTACATTTGTCCCCCCTGGCCTGGTTTAGGCTGGGGGTTGGGGTGGGGTCCCCTGCCCAACCCGGAGGTATGCGATGCGGCGCTTCTGGTTTCTCCTACCCGTCCTCGGGCTCCTCGTGGGCTACCTCTTCCTCTTCCGGGGCAACCATGCCTTTTTCGGCACCCGCCTTTTAAACCCCAAGCCCGTAGACTTCGCCCTGGAAGGCCCCCAGGGAACGGTCAGGCTCCGCGACTTCCAGGACAAGCTGGTCCTCCTCTTTTTCGGCTACACGCACTGCCCCGACGTCTGCCCCACCACCCTCCTCGGCATCAAGCGGGTTTACGAGGGGCTTACCCCGGAGGAGCAAAGGCGGGTGCAGGTGATCTTCGTGAGCGTAGACCCCGAGCGGGACACCCCGGAGATCGCCGACCGGTACGCCAAGGCCTTCAACCCCGCCTTCCTGGGGCTCACGGGAAGGCCGGAAGTCCTCCAGGAGGTGGCCCGCACCTTCGGGGTGTACTACCAGAAAACCCAGTACCGGGGCCCCGGGGACTACCTGGTGGACCACACGGCCACCACCTTCGTGATCCGGGGGGGGAAGCTGGTCCTCCTCCTGAGCGGGGATAAGCTGAACCTTATACAAAATCCAGGGTACCTTCCCCGGGTGGTGGCAGACATTAGGGCGCTCTTGTAAGCTACCCCTATGGCGGATTTCAGGGAGGTCTTGGCCAAGGCCAAGGAGGTGGCCGCTTCGGCGGCCCAGGAGGCGGAGAGGCGCCTCCAGGAGCTCAAAGGGAGGCTGGACCAGGACCAGGACGGCCGTCCGGACGTGGTGGAAAGGGCCTGGAAGGAGGCCGAGAAGGCCCTGCACGAGGCCAAGGCCCGCCTAGCCGAGTTGGACCGGGACCAAGACGGCATTCCCGACGGGCTAAAAGAGGTTGCCGAAAAGGCCCGGAGGGCGGCGGAAACCGCCAAGGCCAAGGCGGAGGAGGCGGCCCGCCTCCTTAAGGAGCGCCTGGGGAGGGGAGAGGGGTAGCCCCACCGCGGCTTTACCCTGGGAAAACCGCGGGCCAGGTTCCTGTCCCCCAGGGGCGAGGGAAGGGACGGGGAAGCGGCTACCCCAGGGCCACGTCCAGGGCCATCATCATGGCGAAGCCCGTCATGACCCCGAAGGTGGACACGTCCCCGTTCCCCTCCGCCTGGCTTTCTGGGATGACCTCCTCCACCACCACGAAGACCATGGCCCCCGCCGCCATGGCCATGAGGTAAGGGAGCAGGTCCATCATCTGGGCCACCAGGAGAGCCCCAAGCACCGCGCCCACGGGCTCCACGATGGCGGAAAGCTGCCCGTAGAACCAGGCGAGGCCCGACCCGATCCCCACCCGCCGCAAAGGCCAGGCAATGGCAAGCCCCTCGGGGAGGTTCTGGAGGCCAATTCCAAGGGCCAAGGCAATGGCCCCGCCCAGGGTGGCCGCCCCCGTGGGGTCCAGCCCCGCGGCCCCGAAGGCCACCCCAACCGCCAGGCCCTCAGGGAAGTTGTGGAGGGTGACGGCCAGGATGAGGAGGGTGGTGCGGCGCCAGAGGGCCTTTAGCCCCTCGGGGGCGTCCTTGGGGCCCAGGTGCACGTGGGGGAGGTAGCGGTCCAGGAGGCGGAGGAAGGCCCCGCCCAACAGGAACCCCACCACGGCGGGCAGAAGGGGGTTTTTTCCCTGGGCCTGGGCCATCTCCATCCCCGGAAGGAGGAGGGAGAAGACGCTCGCAGCCAGCATCACCCCAGCGGCGAAGCCCAGCATCCCGTCCAAAAGCGTTCGGCTGGGCTCCCGGGCGAGGAAGACGCTCGCCGCCCCCACCGCGGTGAGCCCCCAGGTGAAGAGGCCGCCCAAGAGGGCGTGGAGCAGAGGCTCGGCCATGTCCCCTAGTTTAGGCTAACCTAAATCCCGGGGCAAGCCCCCCGTGGAGTATCCTGGGATTAGGTATGCTGGATAAGCTTGCACGCCTAGAGGAGGAGTACCGGGAGCTGGAAGGGCTTCTCGCCGACCCAGGGGTCCTGAAGGACCCGAAGCGCTACCAGGCCCTCTCCCGGCGGTACGCGGAGATGGGGGAGATCCTCGCCCTCATCCGGGAATACCGCAAGGTGCTAGAGGACCTGGAGCAGGCGGAAAGCCTCCTCGAGGACCCCGAGCTCCGCGAGGTGGCCAAGGCGGAGAAGGCGGAGCTGGAGGCCCGCAAGGAGGCCTTGGAACGGGAGCTTGAGCGCCACCTCCTGCCCAAGGACCCCATGGACGAGCGGGACGCCATCGTGGAGATCCGGGCCGGCACCGGGGGGGAGGAGGCCGCCCTCTTCGCCCGCGACCTCCTGGAGATGTACCTGCGCTTCGCCGAGGAGATGGGGTTTGAGACGGAGATCCTGGACTCCAACCCCACGGACCTAGGCGGCTTCTCCAAGGTGGTCTTGGAGGTACGGGGCCCCGGAGCCTACGGCACCTTTAAGTACGAAAGCGGGGTCCACCGGGTGCAGCGGGTCCCCGCCACGGAAACCCAGGGGCGCATCCACACCTCCACGGCCACGGTGGCCGTTTTGCCCAAGGCGGAGGAGTCCGACTTCCAGCTCAACATGGACGAGATCCGCATAGATGTAATGCGGGCCTCGGGGCCGGGGGGCCAGGGGGTGAACACCACGGACTCGGCGGTGCGGGTGGTGCACCTGCCCACGGGGATCATGGTGACCTGCCAGGACTCCCGGAGCCAGATCAAGAACCGGGAGAAGGCCCTCATGATCCTCCGTAGCCGCCTTTTGGAGATGAAGCGGGCCGAAGAGGCGGAAAAGCTCCGAAAAACCCGCCTCGCCCAGATCGGTACCGGGGAGCGCTCCGAGAAGATCCGCACCTACAACTTCCCCCAGTCCCGGGTCACGGACCACCGCATTGGCTTCACCACCCACGACCTCGAGGGGGTCCTCTCGGGGCGCCTTCAGCCCCTTCTGGAAGCCCTGAGGCGGGCCGACCAGGAGCGCCAGCTGGAGGCCATGACGGAAGCGTGATGCGCCGGGAGATCCTGGTGGTGGCAGCCATCCTCCTGGACCGACAGGGGCGGGTGCTCCTGGTGGGCAACGACTGGGGCCGAAAGGGCCAGGTGCGCTACACCCTTCCCGGGGGCACGGTGGAGCCGGGGGAGACGGCCCTGGAGGCTTTGGTGCGGGAGGTGCGGGAGGAGACGGGCCTGCGGGTGAAGGGGATAGAACACCTGGCCTACGCCATCCAGGTGGAGGACCGCCGCAAGAACGAGCGCACCCTGGCCCTGGCCTTCCGGGCCAGCTACGAGGGGCTTTTGAACCCCAAAGACCCCGATGGGCACATCGTGGAGGCCCGCTTCTTCACCCTAGAGGAGGTGGCGGCTAGGCTCTCCGGCCACCGCCCCTTGCAGGAGCCCCTTCTGGACTACCTCAAGGGGGAGCGGGGCCGCTTCTACGCCTATTCCGGCTGGGGCCTTCCGGGGGTGCGGGTCTAGGGACCGAGCTTCCGCTTCAGGTAGGCGGTGAGCTCCTCCAGGGCTCGGCGCAGAGCCCGCTGCTCCTCGGCCAGGGCCTCGAGGGGATCCCTTTGGGGCTCGAGGCCGGCGAAGGTCTTGAAGAGGAGGGTGGGGTTGCCGCACCGGGGGCAGGCCACCCCTGCGGGCCGGACCGAGGGGGCGTAGAAGGTCCGGGCGCCGCACCGGGGGCAGAGGAGGTACTTGGCCCCCAAGGCCTCCCCCTTGCGCACCGCCCGAGCCAATTCCAAGGCCTCCTCCCGGGGAAAGCCCAGGAAGTAGTCCTCCCCCACCTGGACCAAGCCCTCCCCAGGGCCCAGGTCCGGCCGCCTCCCCTCGGGGACCTCCCAGGCCAGGCCGTTCCATCGGAAGTGGCGCAGGTGCCTGCGCCCCTCCAGATCCTCCACCTCCACGATGAGCTGGTGGTTCGGATCCTTGGGGTAGTAGTAAAGGCGCACCGCCTGGACCCCGGAGAGGGCCTGGGTGCGGGGCAGGGTGTAGCTCAGGGGGCCCTCACCCCGGACGGGGTAACCCACCAGGCGCTCCACATCGTAGACGGTGAGGCCAGGGCGGTTCTCCTCCCCTTGGAGGAGGCGCTCCACGTACCTGAAGGCGGCCTCGAGGCCCGGGTCCATGGAAACAGTGTACTCCAGAAAACCAGGGGGGTATCCTACCCCCCAAAGTTCCCGCAAAAAGGGCATCAGTCCTCCAAGAGCCCCACAAAGCGGTGGGGGTCGGGGTCCAGCCTAAACCGGTTACGGTCCAGATGGGAAAGAAGCTCCTCCAGGCGCTCCGTGCTCCCTCTAAGGAGGAGGTGGTAAAGGTAAAGCCCCTTGATCCGGGGCACGGGGGCGGGGGCCGGGCCCAGGACCTCCCCCTCCCGGGCCACCCCTTGGAGGGCGTCCCTCAGGGCCAGGGCGGCCTCGAGGGCCCGCTCCTCCTTGCGGTGGCGGACCTCCAGCTTCACCATGCGGACCCTTGGGGGGTATTGCAGGAGCTCCCTAAGGGCCTTTTCCTGCCAGGGGAAGGCCTCCACGCTCCCCTCCAGGAGGCCCTGGTGGGCGGGGTGGTCGGGGGTGTAGGTCTGGAGGAGAAGGAGGGGCCTCCGCCCGGGCCTGAGCTCGGTGAGGGCCCAGAGGAGGCGGTGGTAGCGCTCCGCCGCCCGGAAGTCCGAGTCCAGGAGGAAGCCGTCCGCATAGGGCAGGAGGACCAGGGCGAGCTCGGGGAGGGACGGCCCCCGGAGGAGGGCGGTGGTGGCCACCACCACCCCGGGCTGCCCCTCGAGGAGGGGGCCCAGGTCGTCCTTGGCCTCCTTGGCGTAGCGGAGGACGGGAAGGGCGAGGTGCCGCCTCAGCTCCTCCACCAGCCACTCCAGGCCCGGCCCCCGGGGCTCCAGAAAGGGCGAGCCGCACTCCGGGCACAGGGGGGGCGGGAGCGCCTCGTGGCCGCACTGGTGGCAGAGGAGGCGGCCCTTCCCCTCCCGGTGGTAGCGCAAGGGAAGGGCGCACTGGGGGCAGGTGGGCCGAAAGCCGCAGTCGGCACAGAGGAGAAGGGCGCTAAAGCCCTTGCGCGGGGAAAGGACCACCGCCTGCCTCCCCCTTTCCTCCACCTGCCTGAGGAGGGCGAGGGCCCGCCCGGTAAAGGGGTGGCCCCTTTCCCGCCTCAGGTCCAGGATCAAGACCCTGGGCTTGGGCACGGGAAAGGTGAGGCCAGGCCGGTCCAGGACCTCCACCGCCGGCACCAGGGAGAGGTAGGTGAGGGGCACGCCGAGAAGCCGGGCCCGCAGCTCGGCCAAGGGGGGGATGAAGGCCCGGCTTCCCGCGGGGAGCTTGTAGCTCTCGCTCCCCTCCTCCACCACCACCATGGACCTGGGGGTAAAGGGGAGGAGAAGCCCCCCGTAGGTGGCGAAGACGAGGCCCCGGGGCGCGCGGAAGAGGGCTTCGCGAAGCCAGGGGGGAAGCCCCCCGTGGTAGGGCTTGGCCTCAGGGAAGTGCTCCAGGAAGCGCAGGAGAAGGCTCACCTCGGGGAAGAGGACCAGGTGGTCCCCCTCGGCCACGAGCCCCTTGAGGAGGCGCAGCCTCTCGGCAAACCGCCCCCCGTTCACGCGCCCGGGGCGCTCGGGAAGGGGAAGGGGTTCCAGCCTCCCCTCCGCCCTGGGCCCCTCGAGGGGGGGGCCGTAGCCCACGTAGCCCCCGTCCAGAAGGCGCTTAAGCCGCCTCACCCCCAGCCCGGTGGCCCGGGCCAGGGCGGCCAGGCTTTCCGCCTGGCCCATCTCCCAAAGGCGCCTAAGCGCCTGGTCCAGGTCAGGCTCCGGGTGGGCCTCCTTCAGGGGGAGGAGGACCCTCTTCCCCTCCTTGAAGGCCACCTCCTCCTCCAAGGCCCCCGCCTCCCGAAGGAGGTCCAGAAGCTTCGGGTCAAAGCCCCGGGCCTCCTGCCAGTCCCGAAGGGCCTCGAGGCCCTTGGGCAGGACCTTGGGGTCCGTCCCGGGAAAAAGGCGCACCCGGTGGCGGACCTCGGGAAAGGGGGGAAGGAGGTCCGCCAGGACCTGGCCCAGGGGGGCAAAGAGGTACCGGGCAGCCTCCTCCAGGAAGCGGATCTCCTCCGGGCGCAGGGAGGGCCCGGGGTCCAGGTAGGCGATGGCGTGGCGGAGGCCCATCCCCCCCCGCCCCTCCTCCTCTCCCACCACCACCCCGAGGCGCACCTCCCCCCGAAAGGGTACGGCCACCCGCCTCCCCACGGGCCCCTCCTCCGCCTCGGCCCCCAAGGGGGGCAGGTAGCTCAGGGGGGGGAGGGGGAGGGGAAGGGCCACCCGGAGCGCCCGCATACGCCTAGGATAAGGGCGTGCGCCTGGCCGTGGTCCTCTCAGGGGTGGCCCTCTACAGCGCCCTCTACGCCGCAGTCCCCCTCCTTCCCCTTCTGGAGAGGCTCTTCGGCGCCCCCCCGGGGGCGGCAGGGCCGGGCATGGGCCTCCCCCTCCTCCTCCTCGTCCTCCTCTCCCCCCTGGTGCCTAGGCTTCCCCTGGCCTCGGGGATGGCCCTGGGTGGGGGACTGCTCCTGGTGGGGCTCGGGGGGATTTTGGGGGCCTTGAGCCCGAGCCTCCTCCTCTGGACCCTCTTCCGCCTGCTTCAGGGCATGGGAGCGGCCCTGGTGCCGGCCCTGGCCATCGCCCTGGTGCCCGTCCTCTACCCGCAGAGGGCCCTGGAGATGGCCGGGGTCTACATGGCGGGCAACGTCCTGGGCGGGGGGTTAGGCCGGGTCCTGGCGGGGCTGTTGGCGGAAGGGGTGGGGGTGCGGGGAGCCCTCCTCCTCCTCTCCCTCCCCGCCCTTCTCCTTGGCCTCCTCGTCCTCCACGCCCCCTCCCGCCTACCCCCTCTGGGCCCGCCCCGCTACGACCCAAGGGGCTGGCCCCTCTACCTGGTGGGGGGCATCCTCCTCTTTCTGAACCTGTTTCTGGCCAACCTCCTCCCCTACCGCCTTCTGGAGATGGGCTTCGGCCCGGGACAGGTGGGGCTCGTGTACCTGGCCTACCTCTTCGGCATCCCAGGAAGCGCCCTCTCCGGCCTCCTGGCCAGAAGGCTGGGCGCGGTGGCCACCTTTCGCTTGGCCTTCCTCTTAGCGCTGCTGGGGATGGGGCTCCTCCTCCTCCCGCCCCCGAGGCTGGTGGTGGGGTTTGCCCTCATGATGGCCGCCCTCTTCACCGCCCAAGGCCTGGCCTCGGGGGCCGCGGGGCGGAAGGGGCCGGGGGTGAGCGGAGCCTACGTGGCCAGCTTCTACCTGGGGGGCACCCTGGCGGGTCTCCTCTACCCCCTCTTCCTCCACAGCTTCCCCCTGGCGGTGGGGTTGGGCTTGGCCTTGGGCCTCCTGGCCTTTCTCTTAGCCCCGGTCCGGTAATACCCCGCGAGGTGTTTAGCGCAGGATCCAAAAGCAAAGGGAATATCCCTGATCAGGAAAGGGCCTGCACCACCCGGAGGAAGGCCTCCCCAGGCCTAGGGGTTTCCCCCCCGTCCTTCCAAGCAAAGCGGAGGTCCTTTAGGGGCCCTTCCCCTACCCCCATGCCCCCGGGAAAGAGGCCCCGCAGGTCCAAAGGCCCCACCTCCTCCCCGCCGAAGGCCTCGAGGAAGCGGGCCACCTCCCTTTCGTGGCCGAAGTGGAAGCCGTAGAGCCACCACTCCCCCTTCTCCTCCAGGGCGAAGAGGAAGCGGGGCCTCGGGTAGATTTCGGGAAAATTTCCTGTAAACGGGCGCCTAAGAAAGAGGCCCGCTCTCCCCGGCCTCAAGCGGAGCACGGCCCGGAGGGGAGTGCCCAGGAGGCCAAAGCTTCCCACAAAGAGGCGCACCAGGTCGTAACCCTGGACGTTTTTCACCACCACCCCTCCCGCCTCCACCCTCCGCCCCCCAGGGGTCCGGAAGGCTACCCCCAGGACCTCGGCGGGAAAGAAGAAGGTTTGGGCGAACCCCCCCCGGAGGAGGAGGCCGCCCACCCCTCCCGGAAGCTCCACGGGGGGGAAGGGAGGGTAGAGGCCCGTGCCCTTAAGGGCCTCGTGGACCTCCATAAGCCCGGTCTCTCCCGGGGCCACCAGGTACTGGTCAGCGGCATGGACCTCCACGAGCTCATGGTACGCTCTAAAGGATGCAGGAGCTGGAACGGGAAGCCCTGGAGGCCATACGCGAAGCCCAAGACCTCGAGGCCCTAAGGACCCTCAAGGCCCGGTACCTGGGCAAAAGGGGCGTCCTCACCCAGGAGATGAAGGCCCTGGCCTCCCTGCCCCTGGAGGAAAGGCGCAGGCGGGGCCAGGCCCTAAACGCCCTGAAGGAGGCCCTGGAAAAGGCCCTAGAGGAGCGGGAGCGGGCCCTGGAAGAGGAGGCCTTGAGGCAGGCCCTGGAAAGGAGGCGCCTGGACGTTTCCTTGCCGGGGGTCGCCCTTTTCGCCGGGGGCCTCCATCCCATCACCCTCATGGAGCGGGAGCTCGTGGGGATCTTCCGGGCCCTGGGCTACCAGGCGGTGGAGGGACCGGAGGTGGAGAGCGAGTTCTTCAACTTTGATGCCCTGAACATTCCCGAGCACCACCCCGCCCGGGATATGTGGGACACCTTCTGGCTGGAGGGCGAGGGCCTCCGGCTGACGGGGCCCCTGGGCGAAGCGGTAGAGGGAAGGCTCCTTTTGCGCACCCACACCTCCCCCATGCAGGTCCGGTACATGGTGGCCCACACCCCCCCTTTCCGCATCGTGGTCCCGGGGCGGGTCTTCCGCTACGAGGAGACGGACGCCACCCACGAGGCCGTCTTCCACCAGCTGGAGGGCCTGGTGGTGGGGGAGGGGATCAGCATGGCCCACCTCAAGGGGGCGATTTTTGAGCTCGCCCAGGCCCTCTTTGGCCCTGAGTCCAAGGTCCGCTTCCAGCCCACCTACTTCCCCTTCGTGGAGCCCGGGGCCCAGTTCGCCGTGTGGTGGCCCGAGGGCGGGAAGTGGTTGGAGCTGGGGGGGGCCGGGATGGTCCACCCCCGGGTCTTCCAGGCGGTGGACGCCTACCGAAAAAGGCTCGGCCTTCCCCCCGCCTACGGGGAGGCCACGGGCTTCGCCTTCGGCCTGGGGGTGGAGAGGCTCGCCATGCTCCGCTACGGCGTCCCCGACATCCGCTACTTCTTCGGCGGGAGGCTCAAGTTCCTGGAGCAGTTCAAGGGGGTCCTATGAGGGTGCCCTTCTCCTGGCTGAAGCAGTACGTGCCCGAGCTGGAAAGCCCCGAGGTCCTCGAGGAGCGCCTCGCGGGCTTGGGCTTTGAGACGGACCGCATGGAGCGCGTCTTCCGGATCCCAAAGGGCGTGGTCTTCGCCCGGGTCCTGGAGGCGAGCCCCATCCCCGGCACCCGGCTCACGCGCCTGGTCCTGGAGGCGGGAAGGGCGGTGGAGGTGGTCTCGGGGGCGGGGAATGCCCGGGAGGGGATCGGCGTGGCCCTGGCCCTCCCGGGTACGGAGCTTGGGGACCTCAAGGTGGGGGAAAGGGTCATCCAGGGGGTGCGCTCCTTCGGCATGGCCCTCTCCCCCAAGGAGCTCGGGGTGGGAGAGTACGGCGGGGGGCTTCTGGAGTTCCCAAAGGACGCCCTCCCCCCCGGCACCCCTTTGGCCGAGGCCTGGCCCGAGGAGGTGGTGTTGGACCTCGAGGTCACCCCGAACCGCCCGGACGCCCTGGGCCTTTTGGGCCTCGCCCGGGACCTCCACGCCCTGGGCTACCCCCTGGTGGAGCCTGAGGCCCCCTTTCAGGCGGAAGCGGTGCCCCTCCCCTTCGGCCTCCAGGTGGACGACCCCGAGGGCGCCCCCCACTTCACCCTGGGCTACGCCTTCGGCCTTAAGGTGGCCCCAAGCCCCCTCTGGCTCCAGCGGGCCCTCTTCGCCGCAGGGATGCGCCCCATCAACAACGTCGTGGACATCACCAACTACGTGATGCTGGAAAGGGCCCAGCCCATGCACGCCTTTGACCTGCGCTTCGTGGGGGCAGGGATCCGGGTGCGCCGGGCCCGGGAAGGGGAGAGGCTCGTCACCCTGGACGGGGTGGAGCGCCTCCTCCACCCCGAGGACCTGGTCATCGCAGGGCTAAGGGAAGGGGAAAGCGTCCCCCTGGGCCTCGCGGGGGTCATGGGCGGGGCGGAAAGCGAGGTGAGGGAGGACACGGAGGCCATCGCCCTGGAGGTGGCCTGCTTTGACCCCGTGGCCATCCGCAAAACCGCCCGCCGCCACGGCCTCCGCACCGAGGCAAGCCACCGCTTTGAGCGGGGGGTGGACCCCCTGGGCCAGGTCCCGGCACAAAGGCGGGCCCTGGGCCTTCTTCAGGCCCTGGCCGGGGCCCGGGTGGCCGAGGCCCTCCTGGAGGAGGGGCGCCCCAAGCCCCCGGACCCCATTCCCTTTCGCCCGGACTACGCCAACCGCCTCCTTGGCACCAGTTATTCGGAAGAGGAGCAGCTTTCTGCCCTGAGGAGGCTTGGCTGCCGGGTGGAGGGGGAGGGCCCGTACCTCGTGACCCCCCCCAGCCACCGCCTGGACCTGAGGCTGGAGGAGGACCTGGTGGAGGAGGTGGCCCGCATCCAGGGCTACGAGACCATCCCCCTGGACCTCCCCGCCTTCTTCCCCGCCCCCGACAACCGGGGGGTGGAGGCCCCCTACCGCAAGGCGGAGCGGCTCCGAGAGCACCTTGCCGGCCTGGGCTTCCAAGAGGTCTACACCTACAGCTTCGCCGACCCCGAGGAGGCCTCCCTGTTCCGCCTCCCCCCCTTCCCCTTGCGCCTGCGAAACCCCTTGGCCCCGGAGAAGGCCGCCCTCCGCACCCACCTCTTCCCCGGCCTCCTTAAGGTGCTCCGGGAGAACCTGGCCTTGGACCGCCCCGAAAGGGCCCTCCTCTTTGAGGTGGGCCGGGTCTACGGGGCCGGGGAGGGCCGGGTGGAGGAGAAGACCCACCTGGCGGGCCTCCTCTTCGGGGAGGGGCTGGGGCTTCCCTGGCAGGGGGAGGGGCTTTCGGGCTTCTTCCTCCTCAAGGGCTACCTGGAGGCCCTCTTCCGGCGGCTCGGCCTGGACTTCCGGGTGGAGGCCCACCCCTACCCCTTCCTCCACCCCGGGGTTTCGGGAAGGGCCTGGGTAGAGGGGGAGGCGCGGGGTTTTCTGGGGGAGCTCCACCCGGAGATCGCCCGCGCCCTGGAGCTTCCTCCCGTGTGGCTCTTTGAACTCACCCTCCCCTTCCCCGAAAGGCCCTTCGCCTTCCAGGACCCCTCCCGCTACCCCCTGGCCCTCCGGGACCTGGCGGTGGTGGTGCCCGAGGCCACCCCCTACGGGGAGGTGGAGGGGGTCCTCAGGGAGGCGGCGGGGCCCTACCTGGAGGCGCTCGCCCTCTTTGACCTCTACCAGGGCCCGCCCCTCCCCGAGGGCAGGAAGAGCCTGGCCTTCCACCTCCGCTTCCGCCACCCCGAGCGCACCCTTAGGGACGAGGAGGTGGACGGGGCCGTGGCCCGGATGGTGGCCGCCCTGCGGGAGCGGGGCTGGGGCATCCGGGAGTAGACTCGGGGTATGCTCACCTGGGTAGACCTCCTGGCCCTCTTCAGCCTGGCCCTGGGAATCGCCCTGGGCTACCGGGGTGGCCTCGTCTCGGCCTTTGCGGGGCTAGGGATCCTTCTCTACCTCCTCCTGGCCCAGCTCGGGCTCTCTGGGCCCGGGTGGGGCCTTGGCCTCGGCCTCCTCGCGGGGATGCTCGCCAAAAGCCTCCCCCTGCCCCCCCTCTCCCAGGGCCTCGAGGCCCTCCTCGGCACCCTGGGGGGCTTCCTCCTGGGGCTCTTCCTGGCCTTAAGCCTCTTTGCGGGCTTTCCCTGGGAAGAGGTGGGGGGCACCCTCCGCTACCCCTCCGCCAGCCTCCCGACCCCCGTGTATGAGGCGGTGAGCCAAAGCCCCTTCGCCCGGGAGGCCTTCCGCCTCGTTTGGACCTCTCCGTGGCTCCGGCAGGCCCTCTCCCTAAAGGGCGAGAACCCGCGATAGGGCCAAGAGGGCCTGGTTGATGTCCTTCTTGCGCCCCACCGCATCCCTTAAGGGGGTGAGCTCCACCTCCCCCTCCACCTCCCCCACCATCACCCCGCTCGTCCCCCCGGCCAGGGCCTCCACGGCCGCCGCCCCCAGGCGGCTTGCCAGGATGCGGTCCTTGGCCGTGGGGCTCCCGCCCCGCTGGATGTGGCCCAAGACCGTGACCCGGGCCTCCACCCGCACGTGCTCTTGGATGGCGGCAAGAAGCCCCGCCGCCCCCCCGGGGTAGGCGCCCTCGGCCACCACCACGATGGAGCTGGTTTTCCCCCGCCTCTGGGACTCCAGGAGGCCCTCGGCGATGGCCTTGGGGTCCAGGGGAGCCTCGGGAACGGCGATCACCTCCGCCCCTCCCGCCAGGCCCACGTCCAAGGCGATGAAGCCCGAGGAGCGCCCCATGACCTCAATGAAGAAGACCCGCTCGTGGCTGGCCGCGGTGTCCCGGATGCGGTCTATGGCCTCGAGGGCGGTGTTCACCGCGGTGTCAAAGCCGATGGTGTAGTCGGTGCCGAAAAGGTCGTTGTCAATAGTGCCGGGCACCCCCACCACGGGAATCCGGTGCTCCTCCAAAAGGCGCATGGCTCCGCGGAAGGTCCCGTCCCCGCCGATGGCCACCAGGCCCTCTATCCCCGCCGCCTTAAGCCTCTCGGCGGCCTTGGCCCGGCCCTCCTCGCCCAGGAACTCCTGGCTCCGGGCGGTGAGGAGGACGGTCCCCCCCCGCTGCAGGATGTTGGCCACGTCCCGCACCCCTAGGGGCACCATCTCCCCCTGGATCATGCCGGCGTAGCCCCGGCGTATGCCCACCACCTCGAGCCCCAGGGCGTAGGCCTGGCGCACCACGGCCCGGATGGCCGCGTTCATCCCCGGGGCATCGCCCCCGCTGGTGAAGACGCCGATCCGCTTCATACCTCCTCCTCCACGCTCAGGCGGTAGGCCTCGTTCCGGGGCACCCCCGCCGCCACCAAGGCCCGGAAGAGGGCCTTCCCGGAAAGGCCCTTGGCCTTCAGCTCCCGCAAAACCGCCTCGGCCCTAAGGGCGGGCGGCCCCTTTGGCCCCAGGACCAGAACGAACTCCCCTCTGGGCTCCTGGAAGTGCTCCAGGGCCTCCCCAAGGGTTCCCCGGAAAACCTCCTCGTGGACCTTGCTGATCTCCCGGGCCACGGCCACGGGGTGGTCCTGCCCGAAGGCCTCCAGGAGGTCCTCCAGGGTCTTCCTTAGGCGGTGGGGGCTCTCGTAGAGCACCGCGGTCCTCCCCTCCCGGGCTAAGGCTTCTATCCGCTCCCGCCGCGCCCTCCCCGCCTTGGGCAGGAAGCCCTCAAAGGTGAAGCGGTGGGTGGGCAGGCCCGAGGCCACCAGGGCGGGAATGAGGGCGGTGGGGCCGGGAAGCGCTTCCACCCGCCAGCCCCATTCTAAGGCCAGGCGCACCAGCTCTGCGCCGGGATCGGAAATCCCCGGCGTGCCCGCGTCCGTGGCGTAGGCCACATAGCCGTAAGGGGCGAGGAGCTCCCGCGCCCGTCCCACCGTGTGCTGGTCCAGGCGCAGGGTGGGGGTAGGGATGCCGTAGTGCCGGAGGAGGAGGCCGGTTCGGCGGGTGTCCTCGCAGGCCACCACCTCCGCCTCCCTAAGCACCCGGAGGGCCCGCAGGGTGATGTCCTCGAGGTGGCCGATGGGGGTGGGGACCAGGACCAGGCGCACGCTAGAGGAGGATAGGCCTCAGCCTCCGCACCGCCTCCCGGAAGGGGAACTGGTAGAGGGCGCCCGAGGGGAGGGTGAACTCCAAGACATCGGGGGCCCCGGCAAAAAGGATCCGGCGCAGGACCAGGGGCCCCTGGTCGCTCTCCAGGTGCACGGTAAGGTAGTCGGGCTCCAGGTTGGGTTCGTCCTCCGCCTCCTTGGGGGCCTCCTCCCCTACGCCCTCCTCCAGGCGCCTCAGCGCCTCCAGGAGCTCGGCCTTGAGGAGGCGCACCTCCTCCTCCAGGGCGCCTTGGGAGAAGGCGAGGACCACCTCCTCCCCTTCCCCGTAGGCCCTCAGCCCCGAGAGGGGCTCGCCCCCACCTTCGGGTCCTTCCACCACCTCCAGGGTGCCATCGGAAAGAAGGCGCAGAACCGCGCCGCAGGCCTCGCAGTCCAATAGGTCCCCCGCCTCATACCCCTCCAGGTCCAGGGGCTCGCCGCACACCGGGCAGAGCATGGCCACCCCTCCAAGGGGATTCTATCCCTTCGCGGGCAGGGGACCCCCTAGCCCAGGTAGCGGGCGATGCAGGCCCTGACCTCTTCCAGGGCAGCGCTGCGGTCCCGCCAGCCCGTCACCCGCACCCACTTGCCCTTCTTGGCCTCGAGGGCCTTGTAGGTCTCAAAGAAGTGCTGGATCTCCTGCTTCACCCCTTCGGGGACATCGCCGATATCCCGGATGTGCTCCAGGCGCTGGTCCTCGGCTACCACGCCGATGATCTTGGCGTCCCCGCCCTTCTCGTCCTCCATGAGGAGGAGGCCCACCACCCGCACCTCCACCACCACCCCGGGCAGAAGGGGATAGGTGGAGAGGACAAGCCCGTCCAGGGGATCCCCATCCTCGGCCAGGGTGGAGGGGATGAAGCCGTAGTCCCCAGGGTAAAACTGGGCTCCGGGGAGGACCCGGTCTAGCTTGATCGCCCCCAGCTCGGGGTCGTACTCGTACTTGTTGCCGGAACCCCGGGGCACCTCAATGACCATGTGGACCACCTCAGGAGCGCCCTTTCCCACCGGCAGGCTCTTCAGGTTCGCCATGGCCCCCATTATACGAGGGCCTCAGGACCAAGGCGTCTACCCCCCAAGCGGCGAGGAGGCGGGCCAGAGCCTCCTTCTGGCCGTCCGTCTCGGGGGGAAGGCTCTTCAGCTCCACGTTGATCCAGGCGCCAGGAAAGGCGCGCAAGACCGCCTCGAGGGGGGGTACGTAGGCCGGAAGCTCCCTCGGGGGGACGCCCTCCAGGGCGAAGTCGTGGTGCACCACCAAGACCCCGTCCCGGGTGAGGTGGACATCCAGCTCAAAGCCGTCCAGGCCAAGCTCCAGGGCCTTTCTGAACGCCTCCAAGGTGTTCTCCCGAACCCCTTGGGGGACGCCTCGGTGGCCTAACCGCAGGGGCACGGGGGAAGTATACAATGGGGGCATGGGCAAGTATGAAGCGGCCTTTGCCCAGCTTGGGGAGCGGGCCCTGGCCCAGCTGGAGGGCCCGGGAGGGTTTTTGGCCGTTACGGAGACCCACCTGGTTTTCCTGGACGAGGGGGGGGTGCAGCGCCTGGAGTTGGCGCGCATCCGCCGCGTGGGCCGGGGGGAGGGCCATACGCTTACGGTGCAGGCGGATCAGGGGGCCTTGGAGATTCCTCTCCGGGCCTTCCCCCTGGAGGAGCTCAAGGCCTTCCTCGAGGGCCTGAAACCCCACGTGGCCCGGGCCCGCAGGGCCACCGCAGCCCCTCCTCCCGCCCCTGGCCCCCAGACCCCGCCCCCGGAGCGTGCCCCCACCCCCGAACCCCCCCGGCCTCCCCTCTGGGAGGAGGAGGCCCCGCCCAAGCGCCCTTCCGTGGAGCTGGCCCCGGAGCCCCGGGAAACCCCACCCCCTGCTCCCCAGCCAAGGGGGGGTGGAAGCCCTTTGGCCCTTCCCCTGAGGCTTCTCGCCCTCCTCACCCTGGGCTATACCGTGGCCTTCGTGGCCCTGAACCCCGGGGCCGACCCCTGGGCCCTGGCCGGGGTGGTCCTGGGTGGGCTCGGCCTGGCCCTGACGGAGTGGTCCTTGGCTACCTCCTCGCGGTAGCCCTGCTCGCCCTCTTCAGCCTCTGGCCCAAGCTCGCTCCGGCACCCGGCCCGGTGCGGGTTACGGCCTTCGCCGAGGCCTCCTTCACGCCCCCGCCTCCGGTGCCGGTGAGCCTGAACCAGGCGAGCCTGGAGGAGCTGGAGGGCCTCCCCGGGGTGGGTCCTGTCCTGGCGCGGCGTATCCTGGAAGGCAGGCCCTACGCGCGGGTGGAGGACCTCCTCAGGGTGAAGGGCATTGGCCCGGCAACCCTGGAGCGGCTCCGCCCTTACGTGCGGCCATGAGACCCGCCCTCCCAGGGGTGGGCCTGGGCCTCGGCGGCCTCCTGGGTGCCCTGGTCCTCCTCCACCCCCTCTTCTTAGCCCTAGCCCCCCTCCTCTTCCTCTGGCAGGGGGCTCCCTCCCTCTTGGGCCTCCTTTTGGTCCTGGGGCGGGGCCTCCTCTTTCCCCTTCCCGAACCCCCCTATGGGGTGCGGGTAGAGGGCGTCTTCACCGTCCGAGAGGGGTTCACCCAGTGGGAGGGGCACCGCCTGCGCCTCAGGCGCTTCCCACCTCTGGCCGACGGGGTTTACCGCCTTAAGGGGTACCTGGCCCCCCCGGAGCCCCGGCGCAACCCCGGGGGGCTGGACGAGAGGACCTGGCTCCTGGCCCAGGGGGTCCGGGGGGTGTTTCACGTGGAACGGGCGGAGGCCCTGGCCCCTCTCCCCGACCCCCGGGCGCCCTGGCGAGAGCGGCTCGCTGAGGGCCTCTCCCCCCTGGTCCGGGAAGTGGTGGAGGGCCTGGTCCTGGGGGACAAAGGGGGCCTCGAGGACGCCTACCCCCTCTTCCAGAAGGCGGGCCTCGCCCACCTCCTGGCGGTTTCCGGGCAGAACGTGGGCTATTTGGTGGTGGCCCTGGCCCTCCTCCCCCTGGGGCGGTGGCGCTACCTCCTCGCCCTCCTCCTTCTCCCCCTCTACCTCTGGCTGGCGGGCCCCAGCCCCTCCCTGCTGCGGGCGAGCCTGATGGCGGCCCTCTCCCTCCTGGGACTCTTCCTCGGCCTGGGGGCTGCGGGGGTCTTCCAGGCCTTAGGGTTAGCCCTCTTCCTCCAGCTCCTCCTCCGCCCGGAGGCCATCCTGAGCCTCGGCTTCCAGCTCTCCTACCTGGCGGTGCTGGGCATGGCCCTGGTCCTCCCCGCCTTGGCCCTTCCCCGGGGGGCCCGGGGCTGGCTCCTCGGGGGCCTCGCCGCCAGCGTGGCTGCCCAACTCCCCCTTATCCCCCTTCTCCTCCACCACTTCGCTTTCCTCCCCCTCCTCGCCCCTGTGGTCAACCTCCTCGCCCTGCCCCTGGCGGCCCTTCTCGTGCCCCTGGGCCTTTTGAAGCTCCTCCTCGGGGGGGTTCTGGCGCCCGTGGTGGAGGCCCTGGCCCGAACCCTCCTGGCCCTGGCCCAGGCCGCCTCCCAGGGACCCCTGCTCTGGTGGGGAGAGGTCTCGCCCCCGGGTTTTGTCCTTTACTACCTGGCCCTCCTGCCCCTCTTCCTAGCCCTCTATCAGCGCCTCCCCTGGCGCAAGGCCCTCCTCCTCAGCACCCTGCCCGTCCTCGCCAGCCTCGCCACCGCCTGGCCCAGACCCCTGGACCTCTGGGCCCTGGACGTGGGCCATGGGGACGCCCTCCTCGCCCGCCTGGGCGGGGCCGAGGTCCTGGTGGACGGGGGACGGCCGGAACGGGGGGACGAGGTGGTCCGGGCCCTGAGGGCCCTCGGCGTGGAGGCCCTCGAGGTCCTGGTGGCCACCCATCCCGACGCGGACCACTACGGCGGGCTCCTCCAGGTGGTGGCCGAGCTCCCCGTGGGCCTGGCCCTCCTCTCCCCAGCCTTTCCCCGGGACCACTCCTTGGTGCAGGCCCTGAAGGCCAAAGGGGTCCCCATCCGCTACCCCGGGGCGGGCACACGGCTCAGGGTGGGGAGAGGGGGCCTCGAGGTCCTCTGGCCCGCGGGCCGGAGCGGGGACGACAACCGGGACGGCCTCGCCCTCCTCCTGGACTTCGGCCGGGGGAGAGCCCTCCTCCTGGCCGACCTGCCCGAGGAGGTGGAGGAGAGGCTCTCCCCCGGGCCCGTGACGGTGCTTAAGGTCAGCCATCACGGCGCCCGCACCGGCACCTCCGAGGCCCTGCTGCAGCGCTGTCGGCCCGAGTTCGCCCTCATCGGGACGGGGAACAACCCTTATGGCCACCCCCACCCGGAAGTCCTGGAGCGCCTAAAGGCCCATGGGGCCCGGGTCTACCGGACGGACCGCGTGGGGGCGGTGCGGGTCTCCTTCGGCTACGCGTGGTAACCTAGCCGCTCCAGGAGGGCCTCCAGCTCCTCGAGGGAGCGGTAGTGGATGACCACCTTTCCCCTTCTGCCCCCCACCACCCTCACCGGCAGGCCAAGATGCCGGGAAAGCCCCAGGGAGAGAGGGGAATCCTCCCTGGGCCTCCGCTCACGGGTGAGGCGTTCCCTAAGCGCCTCCGCCTGGCGCACGGAAAGCCCCTTCTGGAGGATCTCCTTTAGGCCCCAGAGCCGGTCCTCCGGCTCCAGCATGAGGAGGGCCCGGGCGTGACCCGGGGTGATCTCGCCCCGGTCCAAGGCCTCCAGGGCCTCCTCGGGGAGCTGCAGGAGCCTCAGGGCATTGGCCACCGTGGAGCGGGCCTTCCCCACCCGCCGGGCCACCTCCTCTTGGGTCAGGCCCATCCCCAGCAAGGCCTGGTACCCCCGGGCCTCCTCCACCGGGGAGAGGTCCTCCCGCTGCAGGTTCTCCACCAGGGAGAGCTCCAAGGCCTCCCGGTCCGTGAGGTCCCGCACCATCGCGGGTACCTCGGCCAGGCCCGCGAGCTCCGCCGCCCGGAAGCGCCGTTCCCCGGCCACCAGCTCGTACCCGTTCCCCTTGGGCCGTACCAGGAGGGGCTGCAGGAGGCCCTTCTCCCGGATGGAGAGGGCGAGCTCCTCCAGGCTCTCCTGGCGAAAACGCCTCCTGGGCTGGGAGGGGTTGGGGCGGATGGCCTCCAGGGGCAGGCGCACCACGCCCCCACCCCCCTTAGGCAGGAGGGCCTCGAGGCCCCTCCCCAGTCCGCTAGCCTTCTTGGACACGGGCGATCACCTCCTCGGCCAAACGGCGGTAGGCATGGGCCCCCGGGGAGGTGGGGGCGTGCTGGGCGATGGTGCGCCCAAAGCTCGGGGCCTCCGCCAGCCGCACGTTCCTAGGGACCACCGTCCAGAACACCTTCTCCCCGAAGTGGGCCCGAAGCTGCGCCTCCACCTGCTGGGAGAGCAGGGTCCGGCCGTCGTACATGGTGATGAGGATGCCCAAAAGCCTCAGGGCGGGGTTGAAACGGTTCCGCACCTCGTCCAAGGTAGCGAGCAGGCCCGCCACCCCCTCCAGGGCGTAGTACTCCGCCTGCACCGGCACCAAGACCCCCTGGGCCGCCCCCAGGGCGTTCAGGGTGAGGGGGGAGAGGCTTGGGGGCACGTCCAAAAGGGTAAAATCATACCCCTCGTCCTTGAGGACCTCGGCCAGGGCCAAGGGGGTTTCGGCCAGCTCCACCGTGGCCCCCACCAGGTCCGGGGTGGCGGGCAGGAGGTGAAACCCGTCCACGGGGTACACCAGGGCCTCGAGGGGCTCCCCTTGGAGAAGCTGGTACACCCCCCGCCGGGGACGCACGCCCAGGCCGCTGGTGGCGTTCATCTGAGGGTCCAGGTCCACCAGGAGGACCCTTCTGCCCGTGCGGGCCAGGTAGGCCGCCAGGTTGATGGCGGTGGTGGTCTTGCCCACCCCCCCCTTCTGGTTCACCAGGGCGATCCGGCGCACCTCGCCCTTAGCATAAGGGTTTTTTTCCCGGAACCCCGGGGCGGCGGGGATAGGTCCGGGGGGTGGGCGCCACCTTGCCCAGCACCACCAGAGTCCGCCCCTCCTCCAGGAAGGGGAGGTGCAGAGAGCGCACCTCTTCCAGGGAACCCCCCAGGAGGCCCAGGGCTCGGGGAAGAGGTTCCAGCTCCTCCGTCACCCTGGGCCCCTTCTGGGCCACCATCCGCCCCCCCACCCGGAGGAAGGGAAGGGAGAGCTCGCAGAGCGTGCAGAGGGGGGCCACGGCCCGGGCCACCACCCGGTGGTAGGCCTCGCGGTGCTCCGGGCGGTGGGCCAGCTCCTCCGCCCGGCCCCAAAGGGGGTAGGCCCCCTGGAGCCCGAGGGCCTTCACCGCCTCCTGCAGAAAGGCCACCTTCTTGCGGGTCGCGTCCAGGAGAACCACCTCCAGCTCCGGCCGCACGATCTTCAGGGGAAGCCCCGGGAAACCCGCCCCTGTGCCCAGATCCAGGACCCTGAGCGGGCCCTCCCATAGGGGAAGCACAAGAAGGGTGAGGGAGTCCAGGAAGTGCTTGGCCACCACCTCCCGCTCCGTGCGCAAGGCGGTGAGGTTGGTCCTTTGGCTTCCCTCCCTAAGGAGCGCGTAGAGGGCGGAAAAGCGCTCCAGCTGAGGCCTCAAGTCCAGGCCCAGGGCCCTTCCCCCCTCTAGGAGGAGGGCCCGTCCCTCCTCGCTCAGGCCGCCCCCCTGTTTCACGTGAAACCTCACCCTCCCCGCCTCAGGTGCACGAGCAGCGCGGTGAGGTCCGAATCCCGGACTCCGGGCACCCGGGCGGCCTCGGCCAGGGTCCGGGGCCGGAAGCGGGCGAGCTTCTCCACCGCCTCGCGCGAAAGCCCCGGCACCCGCGGGTAGTCCAGCCCCTCGGGGAGGGGATGGGCGGCGAGGTCCCGCATCCTTTCCCTAAGCCTTTCCTGCCGCTCTATGTACCCGGCGTACTTGGCCCGGATCTCCACCTGCTCCGCCTCCTCGGGGGCGAGGGGCACAGGGGGAGGAAAGCGCTCGGCGAGGGCCTGGTAGGTGTTCTCGGGGCGCCTCAGCCACTGGAGTCCGGAAACCCCCTCCACCCGGAGGGCCTCGAGGCGCTTGAGCTCCGCCTCCACCCTCTCGTACTTGGCCCGCACCCCCTCCAGGTCCTCCCTGGGCCTCAGGCCCCAGGCCACCGCCAAGGGGACAAGCCGCTCGTCGGCGTTGTCCGCCCGGCAGAGGAGGCGGAGCTCCACCCTGCTCGTCATCATGCGGTAGGGCTCGTCCACTCCCCGGCCCACCAGGTCGTCCACCAGAACGCCCAGGTAGCCGGTTTCCCGAGGGAGGTGGACCTCGGGAAGACCCAGGGCGAACCGGGCCGCGTTCAGCCCCGCCAGCACCCCCTGGGCCGCCGCCTCCTCGTAGCCGGAGGTACCGTTTACCTGGCCCGCCGCGAAGAGGCCGGGGAGGAGGCGGGACTGGAGGCCCCGGGTCAGCTCCGTGGGGTCCAGGCTGTCGTACTCCACGGCGTAGGCGTAACGCTGGATCACCGCCCGCTCAAACCCGGGGAGGGAACGCACCATGGCCTCCTGAAGCTCCGGGGGGAGGCTTGAGGAGAAACCCTGGAGGTAGACCTCGCTGGTGGAAAGCCCGTCCGGCTCCACGAAGAGGAGGTGGCTTTCCTTGTCGGCAAAGCGCACCACCTTGTCCTCAATAGAGGGGCAGTAGCGCGGCCCGATGCCCTCTATGTCCCCGGCGTAGAGGGGGGAGAGGTGGAGGTTCTCCCGGATCAGGAGGTGGGTCCTCTCCGTGGTGCGGGTCTGCCAGGTGGGGAGTCTTGCGGCGTGGGGCCCGGGACTCCCGGTGAAGCTCCCGGGCGGCACCTCCGGGGGGACCACCTCCAGGCGGCCGAAGTCCACGCTGTCGGCCCGGATCCTGGGCGGGGTCCCCGTCTTGAAGCGCCTCAGGGTGTGCCCCACCGCCCTCAAGCTCTGGGAAAGAAACCGGGCCGGGGGCTCCCCCTGGCGCCCGGCGGGCCTGGACCTGCGGCCGTACCAGACCACGCCGGAGAGGAAGGTGCCTCCCGCCACCACCACCGCCTTGGCGGGAAGGACCCTTCCATCCACGGTGCGCACCCCGCATAGCCTCCCCCCCTCCACAAAGAGGGCGGCCACCTCGCCCCGGACCACCTCAATGGGACGCTCCGCCAAGATCTCCTGGGCCTTCAGGGCGTAGAGATCCCGGTCCACCTGGACCCGGAGGCTCTGCACCGCCGGGCCCTTGGAGCGGTTGAGGACCCGGGTGTGGATGGCGGTGGCGTCCGCGGCCCGGCCCATCAGCCCGCCCAGGGCCACCACCTCCGCCACCAGCTGGCTCTTCCCCGGCCCTCCCACCGCAGGGTTGCAGGGCATCATGCCGATCCTCTCCGGGTTCACGGTGACCAGGGCCACCCGCACCCCCAGGGCCGCGGCCGCCCAGGCGGCCTCGAGGCCCGCATGCCCCCCGCCCACTACCAGGACGTCGTACCCCATCCCGCCCTCCACTTTACCGGAGCCCCTGGCGTAGAATGTTCCTCCGGACGACGGGGGTAGCCTTGACGCACGAGGCGGTCTGGCAACACGTTCTGGAGCACATCCGCCGCAACATCACCGAGGTGGAATACCACACCTGGTTTGAAAGGATCCGTCCCCTCGGCGTCCGAGAAGGCGTTCTGGAGCTTGCGGTGCCCACTTCCTTTGCCTTGGACTGGATCCGGCGGCACTACGCCGAGCTCATCCAGGAGGCCCTGACCCTCCTGGGGGCCCAGGTGCCGCGCTTTGAGCTCAAGGTGGTCCCAGGCGCCGCCGTCCAGGAGGACATCTTTCAGGCCGCCGTAAAACCCGAGACGCCGAAGCCCAGGCTGAACCCCAAGTACACCTTTGAGAACTTCGTGGTGGGCCCCAACAACTCCATGGCCCACGCGGCGGCGGTGGCCGTGGCCGAGTCCCCTGGCCGGGCCTACAACCCCCTCTTCATCTACGGGGGCGTGGGCCTAGGGAAGACCCACCTCATGCACGCCGTGGGGCACTCCGTGGCCAAGCGCTTTCCCCACCTCAAGATTGAGTACGTGTCCACGGAAACCTTTACCAACGAGCTGATCAACGCCATTCGCGAAGACCGGATGGCGGAGTTCCGCGAGCGTTACCGCTCTGTGGACCTGCTCCTGGTGGACGACATCCAGTTCATCGCCGGCAAGGAGCGCACCCAGGAGGAGTTCTTCCATACCTTCAACGCCCTTTACGAGGCCCACAAGCAGATCATCCTCTCCTCGGACCGCCCCCCCAAGGACATCCTCACCCTCGAGGCCCGCCTCAGGAGCCGGTTTGAGTGGGGCCTCATCACCGACATCCAGCCCCCGGACCTGGAGACCCGCATCGCCATCCTGAAGATGAACGCAGAGCAGCGGGGGCTGCGCGTGGGCGAGGACGTCTTGGAGTACATCGCCCGCCAGGTGACCTCCAACATCCGCGAGCTGGAGGGGGCCTTTATGCGGGCGGTGGCCTACGCCTCCCTAAACGGGGTGGAGCTCACCCGGAGCGTGGCGGCCAAGGCCCTCTCCGAGATCTTCGCCCCGAAAGAGGTGGAGGTGGACCCGCAGGAAATTGTGCGGGTGGTGGCCGAGCACTTCGCCCTTCGTCCTGAGGACCTCTTAGGGGGTGGACGCCGGAAGGAGGTGGTCCTGCCTCGCCAGATCGCCATGTTCCTGGTGCGAGACCTGACCCGCTCCTCCCTACCCGAGATCGGCCAGCTCTTTGGCGGCCGGGACCACACCACGGTGCTCTACGCCATCCAGAAGGTGCAGGAGCTTTCCGAAAGCGACCGGGAGGTGCAAAGCCTCCTCAGGTCCCTCCGGGAGAAGCTGGGGTGAGGGCTGTGGATAACCTGTGGATAACCCTGTGGATAACCGGCCTCAGCCTGTGGATAACCTTGTGGACAAGCTGTGGAAAACCTGGGGGGCCTCGAGGCCTGTGGATAACCGGCCAGTTATCCACACCTTGTCCACAAGGAAGCCCGGGTTTTCCACAGGGGTTATCCACAGGGCCTTTTCCCTCTAGAAAGGCGTTTTTCCCCCCTTATCCACATATCCACAGCCCCTACTACTACGACTACGGATCTTTTAAAAATCTTAAAGATCTAAATAAAAACCGTAGTAGCAGAGAGGAGGAAGGCAAATGCATGTGATTATTCCGAAAAACCTTCTGGCCGAGGGAATTTCCCTTTTGGAACGGGTAATTCCCTCCCGAAGCTCCAACCCCCTCCTCACCTACTTGGGCCTCTCGGCCGGGCCCGGCGCGTTGCTCCTCTTCGGGAGCAACGGGGAGGTGGACCTGGAGGTGCGGCTTCCTGCGCAGGTTTCCGGCGAGGGCCGGTACCTGGTGCCCTCCCAGCCCTTCTTCAGCCTGGTGCGCAGCCTCCCTGGGGAAGCGGTGGAGCTCTCCCTCCCCCCCGGCGGCGAACCCCTTGGGGGGCAGGGTACGCCTCAGCTTTCCCTCTCCTCGGGGCGCTTTGCCACCCGGCTCAGCGCCGCCCCCACAGAGGGCTATCCCGACCTCCTTTTCCCCAACCCCGAAGGGGGTGAGGGGGATGAGGTGTTTCCCGACCGGGTTCTTCTCCCGGTGGAGGAGCTCCTCAAGGTCCTCGCCCACGTGCGCTACGCCGCCAGCAACGAGGAGTACCGGGCCATCTTCCGGGGAGTGCAGCTGGAGTTTTCCGAAAGGGGCCTCAGGGCAGTGGCCTCCGACGGGTACCGCCTGGCCCTCTTTGACCTGGAGAGGCCGCAGCCCTTTGCGCGCAAGGCGGTGGTCCCAGCCCGGAGCGTGGACGAGATGGTGCGGGTCCTGCGGAGCGCGGGACCGGGCGAGGCGGGCCTGGCCCTGGGCCCGGGGGTCCTGGCCCTCGAGGTGCGGCAGGGGGGCGAGGGGGCGTTGCGGATGGCGGTCCGGCTCATGGAGGGGGAGTTTCCCGACTACGAGCGGGTGATCCCGAGGGAGTTTCCCTCCAGGGTGGCCTTGGAGGTGGAGCCCTTCCGGGAAGCCTTGAGGCGGGTGAGCGTCCTGGCGGACCGTCAGAACCACCGGGTGGACCTCCTCTTGGACGAGGGGCGGGCCCTCCTTTCGGCGGAAGGGGACTACGGCCGGGGACAGGAGGAGGTCCCCGTGGGCTTGGAGGGCGCCCCTATGGGCCTCGCCTACAACGCCCGCTACCTCCTCGAGGCCCTGGGCCCCCTTACGGGTTCGGCCGAACTCCTCCTCTCCGGCCCCAAAAGCCCGAGCCTGATCCGTCCCCTGGGGGGTGGGGGTTACCAGGCGGTGGTGGTGCCCCTGAGGGTGTAAGCTGGGGGGCGGAGGGGGGTGAAGCGTTTCCAAACGCTTTCCGCCCCCTAGGGAGGGTCCCATGACCACGATTGTTAGGGTCGCGGCGCGGGAGGTCCTGGACTCCCGGGGCTTCCCCACGGTGGAAGCGGAGGTGGAGCTGGAAGGAGGCGCCAGGGGCCGGGCCATGGTGCCCTCGGGGGCCTCCACGGGAAGCCACGAGGCCCTCGAGCTCCGGGACGGGGGGAGGCGCTACCTCGGAAAGGGGGTCCGGCGGGCGGTGGAGAGCGTGAACGAGCGCATCGCCCCGGAGCTTATCGGCCGGGACGCCCTGGACCAAGAGGGGGTGGACCGGGCCATGCGGGAGCTGGACGGCACCCCCAACAAGGCCGCTCTCGGGGCCAACGCCATCCTGGCGGTCTCCTTGGCCACGGCCCGGGCGGCGGCCGAGGCCTTGGGCCTTCCCCTCTACCGCTACCTTGGGGGCATCCAGGGGGTCACCCTGCCCGTCCCCCTCATGAACGTCATCAACGGGGGAAAGCACGCGGACAACCGGGTGGACTTCCAGGAGTTCATGCTGGTCCCGGCCGGGGCGGAAAGCTTCTCGGAGGCCTTGCGGATCGGCGCCGAGGTCTTCCACACCCTGAAGGCCGTGCTCAAGGAGAAGGGGTACAGCACCAACGTGGGGGACGAGGGGGGCTTCGCCCCAGACCTGAAGCGCAACGAGGAGGCAGTGGAGCTCCTCCTCCTCGCCATTGAGCGCGCGGGGTACACCCCGGGGGAGGAGGTGTCCTTGGCCCTGGACCCGGCCGCAGGCGAGCTCTACCGGGACGGGAGGTACCACCTGGAAGGCGAGGGGAGGGTCTTGTCCTCGGAGGAGATGGTGGCCTTCTGGGAGGCCTGGGTGGAGCGGTACCCCATCCGTTCCATAGAGGACGGGCTGGCCGAGGACGACTGGGAGGGCTGGCGGCTTTTCACGGAGCGCCTGGGGAACAAGGTGCAGCTCGTGGGGGACGACCTCTTCGTCACCAACCCCGAAAGGCTCCGGATGGGGATTGAGCGCGGGGTGGCCAACGCCATCCTGGTCAAGGTGAACCAGATCGGCACCCTCTCTGAGACCCTCGAGGCCATCCGCCTGGCCCACCGGGCCGGGTACCGGGCGGTGATCAGCCACCGCTCCGGGGAGACGGAGGACAGCTTCATCGCCGACCTGGCGGTGGCGGTGAACGCCGGGCAGATCAAGACCGGGTCCCTTTCCCGCTCCGACCGGCTCGCCAAGTACAACCAGCTCCTGCGCATTGAGGAGGAGCTAGGCCAGGCGGCCCGCTTCTTGGGCTATGGGGCCTTTTAAGCGCACCAAGATCGTGGCCACCCTGGGCCCGGCCACGGACTCCCGGGAGGTCATCCGGGCCCTGGCCGAGGCGGGGGCGGATGTCTTCCGGATGAACTTCAGCCACGGTACCCCCGAGGACCACAAGAGGCGGGCGGCCTGGGTGCGGGAGGTCTCGGAGGAGCTGGGCCGGACCCTGGCCCTGTTGCAGGACCTCCAGGGACCCAAGATCCGCATCGGCCGCTTCCGGGGGGGGCGGGTGGAGCTGAGGCCGGGCCAGCCCTTCGTCCTGACCCGGGCTCCCGTGGAGGGGGACGAGGCCCGGGTCTCCCTCACCTATCCAGGCCTACCCGAGGATGTGGTGCCCGGCCAGGTGCTCCTCTTGGACGATGGGCGGATCCGCCTCCGCGTGGAGCGGGTGGTGGGGGACGAGATCCAGACCCGGGTGGAGGTGGGGGGCGTCCTCTCCGACCACAAGGGCATCAACGTCCCGGGGGCCGACCTCTCCATCCCCGCCCTCTCCGAGAAGGACATCCAGGACCTGGCCCTGGGGGCGGAGATCGGGGTGGACTGGGTGGCCATCTCCTTCGTGCGCACCCGGGACGACCTTCTCCTCGCCCGCCACTACCTGGCCCGCTACGGCTCCCGGGCCCGCCTCATGGCCAAGATAGAGAAGCCCTCCGCGGTGGCCCGGTTTGAGGAGATCCTCGAGGAGGCGGACGGGATCATGGTGGCCCGGGGAGACCTGGGGGTGGAGATGCCCCTGGAAGAGGTCCCCATCGTGCAAAAGCGCATCATTCTCCGCTGCATCGCCGCGGGGAAGCCCGTGATCACCGCCACCCAGATGCTGGAGTCCATGGTCCAGAACCCGAGCCCCACCCGGGCCGAGGCCTCGGACGTGGCCAACGCCATCTTTGACGGGACGGATGCGGTGATGCTCTCCGCGGAGACCGCCGCCGGGGCCTACCCCGTGGAGGCGGTAGCCATGATGAGCAGGATCGCCAAGGCGGTGGAGGCCTCTCCCGAGTTTCTGCACAAGCTCAACGTCCTCAGGCCCTCCCCCACCCCCACCACCCAGGACGCCATCGCCCAGGCGGCGGACGACATCGTGGAGGCGGTGGGGGCCCGGGCCATCGTGGTCTTCACCGCCACGGGGAGCTCGGCCCGCCGCATCGCCCGCACCCGGCCGCAGGTGCCCATCCTGGCCCTGACCCCAAGCCTCGAAGTGCGCAACCAGCTGGCCTTGGTCTGGGGCGTCCTCCCTCACCTGGCCCCCGACCCCCAGGACACGGACGACATGGTGCGCATCGCCCTGCAGGCGGTGAAGGCCCTGGGCCTGGCCCAGGTGGGGGAGCGGGTGGTCATCGCCGCTGGGGTGCCCTTCGGGGTGCGGGGCACCACCAACCTCCTCCGGGTGGAACGGGTGGCCTAGGGGAAGAGGGCCAGGGCGCTCACCACGGGCCTCGGGGAGCCCGGGTAGGGGCTTCGCAGCACCCCCTTTACCCAGAGCTGGGCCGAGCCCCCTCCGTCCATCCGTAGGGCGTTCCAGGCCCCCAGGGCGAGAAGGGCCCGGGCCAGGACCCCAGGCGTGGTGGGCTCGGAGACGAGAAGCCAGAGCCGCCCCTCCTTCGTCCAGGCCACCGCCGCCTGGGGGGCTACCGCCAGGAGGGGCCTGGGGTCCCGGAAGTTCTCCTTGCTGGGGTCGTAAGCGTACCGGCCCTCCTTGAGGAGCAGGGGGCCGCCCTCCATGGCGTAGCGGAAGGGGGGGTCCAGGCGGCCGTAGAGGGAAAGCCGCTCCCCCACGCCCAAGGGAAAGGGCGGGGCCCCCTTGGGGAAGGCCAGGGCCCAGCGCCCTGTTGGAAGCTCCAATGGGGCTGGGAAGAGGGCCTTCACCCGGTCGCCCTCCACCAGGGCCAATTCCTCCCCCTCCTCGCCCGCGGGCCCGGGGGCGGTGTAGGCGGTGTAGCGGGCGCGGGAGGCGTTCACCCCCACCCGGACCCTTTCCCCTCGAGGCCCCACCACCCAGGCCTCAAACCGGGGGTAGTCCAAAAAGAAGCCGAACCCGTCCCAGAGGAGGGCCACGCGGCCGTAGGGGTAGGAGACGGTCACCCCGTCCTGCACCCAGAGCCCGATGGGGGTGCCGGTCCTGGGGTCAAAGTAGCCGCCGTTGAGGACGGCGAGGGCGTTCGGGGCGAGGTCCTTGGGAAGGGCCCTTTGGCCGGGGCTTCCCACGGGGAGGAGCCTCCCCCTTTCCGCCTCCACCAGGTAGAGCCTTAGGGGTTCGGGGACGAAGGCGTAGACCTCCCGGTAACGCACCCCGGGGGCCAGGGCCTCCTCCACCTCGGGGGCAAGGAGGTAAAGGTCCAGGACGAGCCTGGGGGGGTCCCCTAGGGGGAAGAGGCGGTAGCGGAGGAGCCGCCCCGGGGCCTCGAGGCGGAGCTCCGTCCCCTGGGGGAGGAAGCGCACCGCCGCCCTCAAGCCCTCGGGCCAAGGGGCCTTGAGGAGGCCCGGGGCTAGGTATGGGAGGCGCACCCCTAGCCTCCCCCGGCCCAGCCCCTCCTCGGGCGCCCCCAGGTAAAGGGCGGGGAGGTCCAGGACCACGCGGAAGGCCCGGCCCTGGCCTCCGAAGCGCACCCCCACCTCGGGGACGCGGAAGTAGCCCAGGGCCTTCAGGGCCTCCAGGGGGAGGTTTTCCCCCTGGGGCGGGGGGAGGCTGGGCTCCGGAGGCTCGGCCCAGCCCACCCCGGGCACGTAGACCAAGCGGACCCCCTCCCCCTGGTACACCCAGGCCCCCCCTTCCTCCCGGAAAGTGAGGCCCAGGTGCTGCACGGGGAGGAGGGTCTGCCCCAGGGCCAGGGAAAAGAAGAGCAAGAGGGCGAAAGGCCTCATCCTTCCATGAAACCAGGCCGGGGTGAGAAGCGGGTTATCCCTTCACCACGATGAGGGGCCGAAGGCGGGCCACCTTCCTGCCGATCCCTGCCCCCTCCACCGCCTCCACCACCAGGGAGACGTCCTTGTAGGCCTCGGGCATCTCCTCGTCCACCGTGGCCCGGGTGGCGGCCCGGACCAGGATGCCCCTTTCCGCAAGCTCCTTCACCAAGTTTCGCTCCCGGGCCACCCGTTTGGCCTGGTTTCGGCTCATCTTCCGCCCGGCCCCGTGGCAACTGCTTCCGAAGGAGACCTCCATGGCCCTCTCCGTGCCCGCCAGGACGTAGGAGTAGCGGCCCATGTCCCCCGGCACCAGGACGGGCTGGCCCACCTTGCGGTACTCCTCGGGGATCTCCGGATTCCCGGGGCCGAAGGCCCGCGTGGCCCCCTTGCGGTGGACCAGGACCCGCCTTCCCCCGTGCTCCTCAAACTTGGCGTTGTTGTGGGCGAGGTCGTAGAGGACCCTAAGGCCGTGGTCCTTGGGGCTAAAGCCCACCCCCTCAAAGGCTTCCCGGACGAAGTGGGCGATGAGCTGGCGGTTGGCGAAGGCGAAGTTGGCGGCGGCGGCCATGGCCTGCAGGTAGTCCTGGCCCTCGGGGCTCTTTATCGGGGCCGCGGCGAGCTGCTTGTCCACGAGTTCAATGCCGTACCGGGTAGCCGCTTTAAGGAAACGCTCCACATAGTCCTGGCAGACCTGGTGGCCGAGGCCCCGGCTTCCCGTGTGGATGAGGACCGTGATCTGGCCCCTGAAGAGGCCAAAGGCCCGGGCGGCCTCCTCGTGGTAGACCTCGTCCACGTATTGCACCTCCAGGAAGTGGTTGCCGCTCCCCAGGGTGCCGATCTGGGGGGCCCCCCGCTCAAAGGCCCTTTCCGAGACCTTGTCGGGGTTGGCCCAGGGGAGGCGGCCCTCGGACTCAATGAAGCGCAGATCCTCGGGGTCGCCAAAGCCCCGCCGCACAAGCCAGGAGGCCCCCTCCTTGAGGATCTCCTTGAGCTCCTTCTTGCTGAAGCGCACGTCCCGCCGTTCGCTCCCCACCCCGGAGGGTACCAGGCGGTACAGGGCGTCGGCGAGCTCCCGCTGGCGGGGAAGGAGGTCCTCCAGGGCGAGGTGGGAGGCGAGGAGGCGGACCCCGCAGTTTATATCAAAACCGACTCCGCCCGGGCTCACCACCCCGCCCTCCTCCGGGTCAAAGGCCGCCACCCCTCCGATGGGGAAGCCGTAGCCCCAGTGGATGTCGGGCATGGCCAAGGCGGGCTCCACGATGCCGGGGAGGGTGGCCACGTTCATGAGCTGTTGCAAGGAGGCGTAGCCCTCGGCCTCGAGGTCTTTAAGGATCTCCTCCGAGGCGAAGAAGACCGCATCCACCCGCATCTTCCCCTGGCGGGGGATGCGGTAGGTGAAAGGGGCGATCCTCTCCAAGCGCATGGCACCCTCCAAAACAAAACCGCCCGGATTTCCGCCCGGGCTTTCCTCACTCTACCCCGGCAGGTGGTTTGCGTCAAGGCGGTGCACGTCTGAGCGCCGGGGATGGGGTAAAATTCCCCCGTGCCCGGCCTAGGCTTCGCCCTGGAGACCCACCCCGGCCTAAGGCGCCCCAAGAACGAGGACGCCGTGGGCCACCTCCTCACCCCCTGGGGAGGGATCTTCGTGGTGGCGGACGGCATGGGGGGGCACCGCACGGGAGAGGTGGCCTCCCGGCTCGCCGTGGAGACCATCCTGGGGTACCTCAAGGAGGCCGAACCCTCCCCGAAAGCCCTCCTGGAAGCCTTTGAGCGGGCCAACGCCCGCATCTACCAAGAGGCCCAGCGCCCCGAGAACCGGGGCATGGGGACCACGGCCACCTGCCTCCTCCTGGACCTCCCCTACGCCCTCATCGCCCACGTGGGGGACTCGAGGGCCTACCTTCTCCGGGGGGAGGAGTTCGTCCTCCTTACCGAGGACCACTCCTGGGTGGCGGAGAGGGTGCGCCAGGGCCTTCTTACCCTCGAGGAGGCCAGGACCCACCGCTGGCGCAACGTGATCACCAACGCCCTGGGTTCCTTCCCCCAGGCCCGGGTGGACCTCCTGGGCCTCAAGCTCACCCCCGAGGACACCTTCCTCCTCTGCACCGACGGGCTTTCTGGGGTTCTGGAGGACCGCACCCTGAGGGAGGTGCTGCGGAACTTCCCCCCCGAGGAGGCGGCCAGGAGGCTCGTGGAGCTGGCCAACGAGTGGGGCGGCCCCGACAACGTGAGCCTGGCCGTGGTCCGCCTTCCCCGGGACCTGCCCAAGGGCACCCGGCCCTATGCCCTGCCCCTGGAGGCCGCAGGGGGAGCCCCGGTGCGCCTCAAGCTTGGGGAGGAGCCCGAGGCCCTCCCCACCCAGGTGTTGGAGGGGCGCCCCCGGGTGGGTTGGCGGGATGTCCTCCTTATCCTCCTTTGGATCGTGGTGGTGGGGTATATCCTGATGGGCTACTTCAAGAGGCCCTGATCCTGCTAGACTCCTAGGGGTATGGAGCGCACCTTCGTCATGGTGAAGCCGGACGGCTTTCGGCGTGGCCTGGTGGGGGAGATCCTGGCCCGCTTTGAGCGCAAGGGCTTCCGCATCCTGGCCCTGAAGGCCTTGAGGATCCCCCGGGAACTTGCGGAAAGGCACTACGCGGAGCACTGGGAAAAGCCCTTCTTCGGCTCCCTCGTGGCCTTCATCACCTCGGGGCCGGTGGTGGCCCTGGTCCTGGAGGGTCCGGGGGCGGTGGCTGAGGTGCGGAAGATGGTGGGGGCCACCCACCCCAAGGACGCCTTGCCCGGCACCATCCGGGGGGACTACGCCACCACCATAGACGAGAACGTGATCCACGCCTCGGCGAGCCTGGAGGACGCACAGAGGGAGATCGCCCTCTTCTTCCGCCCGGAGGAGCTGCTTTAATACCACCCCATGCGGGCTTGGGGCCGCATAGGGGCCCCGGTAGAAAGTCCCTGCGAGGTTTAGCTTAGGAGGGCAGGAATCAAAAGCAAAATAAGTACCCCACCGCGGCTTTTCTGCGGTGGGGGCCCAAAAGGGGCCTCCTTACAGCCCTAGTTTGGCCCTCCCATGTTGCGAAACCCACGCGCGGACCCTTATTCCCCCTCGGCCGCTTGGGGCGGGGCCGGGGCCCGGAGGCGCTCCCAGGGGAAGTCGTCCAGGGGGTAGAAGCGGTCCGCCTGCTGGGCCAGGCGGTGGGAGGAAAGGGCGTTGAAGGTGGTGTTCTCCACCTGCTTCCCCATGTCCTGCACCACCCGTACCACCTCGGCGAAGTCCCCGTCCCCCGAAACCAGGACGGCCACGTCGTAGGCGTTGACAAAGGCGAGGCGGAGCATGTCAATGGCGATCTGGATGTCCACCCCTTTTTCCACGAACCCGTCCGCCCGCCTCTCCAGCCTCCCCAGGCGTACGGCCACATAGGGTACCCGCTTCAGGTAGTTAAGGAAGCTCTGGTGGGCCTTGGCCGCGGGGTCTTCCGGGGGCAGGGGAGCGTTGTAGTAGTAGGCCCTCAGTAGCCTTCGGCCGGCGGTCAGGAGGGAGATGAACTCCACGAAGTTCAGCCGGTAGTCCGAGCCCAGGTGCTGCACCAACCCCTTGTAGAGGTTGGAGCCGTCGATAAATATGGCCACCCTTTCCATACCGAGCCCGCCCCTTTCCGGGCACCCTCAGTGTAGCCCAAGAGGATGAGACCGTTTATAGCCCACCGCTCCTTTGAGCGGTGGGGAGCGAATATCACCCTATTTCGCCCTTTCGGGCGGGGTTATGCTAACACGAGTCCTCCATGAGTGCAAGATGAGCAGAAGAAAGCTCCTCTAGGAGCGAGATCTGCGCGTTTCCGCGTACACGTCGCGGAAGACCCCGGGGATGGGGGCATGGGGCTTGTGCACCCTCACCCGTACCCCCTCTAGCCGGGGAAAGGCCTGGAGGAGGGTTTGGGCCAGGTGGTCCGCCAGGGCCTCTATGAGGTAAAAGCGGCGGTGGCGCACCGCCTCCTCCACCAAGGCGTAGACCCGGGCGTAGTCCACGGTCTCCTCGAGGCGGTCCCCCTTGCCCTCAAAGGCCACCTCCAGCCAGAGGTCCACCACAAACCGGGCCCCGAGCTCCCCCTCCTCGGGCCTCACCCCGTGCCGCCCGTAGAACTCCAGGCCCAGAAGGGCGATCTCCCCCATCCTTACCCCCAGAGGGCGGTCCACACGGCCAGGGCCTCCCGGTGGGCCCTCACGTCGTGGACGCGGAGAATCCGCGCCCCCTTGAGGACGGCGTAGAGGTGGGCGGCCACCGATCCGAAGACCCGTTTCCCGGGTTCCTCCACCCCGGTGAGCTCCCCGATGGTGCGCTTGCGGGAAAGCCCCACCAGAACGGGGTGGCCTAGGGCCGCGATCTCCTCCAGGCGCTTTAGGAGGGCGAGGTTGTGCTCCAGGAGCTTGCCAAAGCCGAAGCCGGGGTCCAGGAGCACCTGGGGCACCCCGGCCTTCAGGGCCCGTTCCGCCTGGGCCTGGAGGAAGGCCTTCACCTCCGCCACCACGTCCCCGTAGCGGGCGTGGGCCATCATGGCCCTGGGGTCGGGGACGGGCATGTGCATGACCACCGCCGCCACCCCGTAGCGGGCGGCCAGGGCCACCATGCGCTCGTCCCGGAGGCCCGTGACGTCGTTGAGGAGGTGGGCCCCGAGCCTTAAGGCCTCCTCCGCCACCTCCGGCTTCCTCGTGTCCACGGAGACGGGCACGCCCAGGGGGAGGACGGCCTCGAGGACCGGGAGGAGCCTACGCTTTTCCTCCTCGGGGGGAACGGGATCGGCCCCAGGCCGGGTGGACTCGGCCCCCAGGTCCAAAAGGTCCGCTCCCTCGGCCACCATCTCCCGGGCCCGCGCCAGGGCCTTCTCCGGGTCCAGGTAGAGGCCGCCATCCGAGAAGGAGTCCGGGGTGAGGTTGAGGATCCCCATGATCCTGGGCCGGGAGAGGTCCAGGGCGCGGTCGCGCAGCCACAGCACGCCTTGGATTATAGCGGCCCCGGCCCTCCGGGTGGTGCCCAAGGCCGCGGTCTGGTAGGCTTGGGGCCATGCGGCATAGGCCCGGGTGGTTCCTCCGCCTTTCCGCCTACTGGTGCGCCACCAGCTTCAAGTGGTTTCTGGTCCTTCTGGTGATCCTTCCCGCCAGGGTGGCCGAGCTCTCCCCTCCCGAGGAGAAGGCCTCGAGGCTCGGCTTCCTCTTCGGCCTGGGGGCGGTGATGGCCATCCTGGGCCCGCCCCTCACGGGCTACCTTTCGGACCGCCTGGGGCGTAGGCGGCCCTTCCTGCTTTGGGGAAGCCTCCTCACCGCCTTGGCCCTCCTCCTCCTGGTGCACGCCCCGAGCTACGCCCTCCTCCTCCTCGCCTACCTCCTCCTGCAGGTGGCAGACGACTTGGCCACCGGGCCCTACGCCGCCCTCATCCCCGACCTCGTGCCCCGGGGGGAAAGGGGTACCGCTTCGGGGTACATGGGGTTCCTCCAGGTCCTGGGGCAGCTCCTTGGGGGTGGGGTGGGCTTTCTCCTGCCCCTCCCCTCCCAGGCCTACCTGGCGGCCCTCTTCAACCTTCTGGGGGCCGCCCTCACCCTTCCCCTGGTGCCGGACCGGACGCCCAGCCGGCGCACCGTGCCCTTCCTCCCCGCCATGGCCGCCCCCTGGCGGGACCGGGACTTCCTCCTGGTCTACCTCACCCGCTTCCTGGTGATGCTGGGCTTTTACCTGGCCCAGACCTACCTACAATACTTCCTGGCCGATGTGGTGCGGGTCTTTGGGGCCCTGGGGCGCACCCTCGCCGAGGCGCCCTTCCAGGCGGTGGCCCTGCTCGGCCTCCTCATCTCCTTGGGGGCGGCCCTGGCCAGCGTGCCCGCGGGCCGGGCCTCGGACCGTCTGGGCCGGAAGCCTTTCATCTACCTCTCGGGGGCGGGCCTTGCCCTCCTTATGCCCCTGGTCCTCCTCTTCCCCCGCTACGACGCCTTGCTCCTCCTTTCCCTTGGCTTCGGCCTCTTCTACGGGGTCTACCTGGCGGTGGACTGGGCCCTGGTGGCCGATGTCCTTAAGGATCCGGAGACCCACGCCACGGACATGGGCCTCTGGCAGACGGCCATCGTGGTGCCCCAGGTCCTCGCTGGGGCCTTCGGCAGACCCTTGGACCTCCTGAACGCCCGGGGGGAGGGCTTGGGGTACCTGGTGCTCTTCCTTTTGGCTGGGGCCTTCTTCCTCCTCGGGGCCTTCGGGGTGGCCGGGATCCGCCGGGCCCGTTAGGCCCCGGCTTGGACCCCACCGCCCCCCTACACTGGAGCCATGGACCTCAGCCACTTCAAGGACGGCAGGCCCCACATGGTGGACGTGACGGAAAAGCCCGCCACCTACCGCACCGCCACCGCTGAAGCCTTCGTGGAGCTCACCGAGGAGGCCCTGGCCGCGTTGGAGGGGGGCGGGGTGGGGAAGGGGGACCCCCTGGCCGTGGCCCAGCTGGCCGGGATCCTGGCCGCCAAGAAGACCCCGGACCTCATCCCCCTCTGCCACCCCCTGCCCCTCACCGGGGTGGAGGTGAGGGTGGAACTCCAGCGGGAGGCAAGGCGGGTGCGGATAGAGGCGGTGGTGCGCACCAAGGCGGAGACCGGGGTGGAGATGGAGGCCCTCACCGCCTGCGCCGTGGCCGCCCTCACCGTGTACGACATGCTCAAGGCCGCTTCCAAGGGCCTCGTGATCTCCAGGGTCCAGCTCCTGGAGAAGACGGGGGGCAAAAGCGGCCCCTGGCGCCGCCCCGACTAGGGGCGCGGCCCTTCTTGGGGCCGGAGGCGCTCAAGGCCCGTGTAAACGTTCATCCGCTCCGGGCGCAGGAAACCCACCAGGGTGAGGCCGTAGGCCTGGGCCACCGCCACCGCTAGGCTCGAGGGGGCGGAGACGGCGCAAAAGACGGGGATACCCGCCGCCACCGCCTTGACCAAAAGCTCGTACCCGGCCCGGCCGCTCACCAGGAGGAGGTGGTCGTGGAGGGGGAGCTTCCCCTCGAGGAAGGCCCAGCCGATGAGCTTGTCCAGGGCGTTGTGACGGCCCACGTCCTCCCGGAGGGCGAGGAGGCGCCCTTCCCGGTCAAAGAGGGCGGCGGCGTGGAGGCCCCCGGTGGAGCGGAAGAGGCGCTCGGGCAGGGTGAGGAGGAGGGCGGGGAAACCCAGGCGGGCCGGGTCGGGAAGCTCCCCCCGGCCGCAGGCGCCGCAGGCGGCGCTGCGGAAAGGGGGGATCGGGTGGCGTAGGAAGATCTGCAGGACATTCCCCCGCTCCTCCGGGGGGAGGCTTCCGTCCGTGCAGGGGGCCATGGCCAGGATCTCCTTGGGGTCCCGAACCAGGCCCTCGGTGTAGAGGAAGCCCGCCGCCAGCTCAACGTCCTGCCCCGGGGTGCGGAGGATGACCCCGAGGGGGGCCACCTCCTCGCGGTAGCGGAGGCGGAGCTCCAGGGGGGCCTCAACCGCTACCTCGTCCAGGACCTCTCGCCACCCACCCCCCTCGAGGCGGGCCACCTGGACCCTGGCCTTTCCCCTCATGGCCGGAGAACGGGGGGGCTTTCGGTTTCGCCCCGACAGAGGCGGGCGAGGATCTCCTTGTAGGCGGGGATGTGGGCCAGGGGGGAGCGGGCCTTGGGGTCCACGAGGACGTTGCCCTCTCGCGGATCTCCGCGGTGGAGGCGAAGCGGAAGCGGTCCTTGAGCTCCGGGCGCGGGCGGAGGGCACGAAGTAGCGCGCCATCCCGGGCTCCCGGTAGGGGTTCACCACGTGGTTGGACCCCAGGGCCCGCACCGCCTTCTGCACCGCGTAGTAGGTCTCGTTGGGCGTGCCTCGTCTCGTAAGGTAGAAGAAGGCTCCGTCGGGGAGGTGGCGCCTCAGGTAGTCGGCGGCCAGCCCCAGGGCCTCGTCCCAGGACACCCGCCGGAAGCCCCGCTCCCCCTTCCGCCGGAGCATGGGGTAGGGGAGGCGGCCGAGGAGCCGGAGTTCCCGGCTCCGCCTGCCCTTGAGGGCCTCCACGTCCTCCAGGACCCTGGGGTCCAGGGGGGGCAGGGTGTTCAGGCGGAGGAGCCGCAGGCGCACGTTGCCGAGGTGGACCCCGTGGACGGTCCAGTCCTCCAGGCCCGAGGTCCCGAGGGCGCAGCCGTCGCAGACCCCGTCCCTAAGGATCCGCCAGGCGTAGCCCAGGCGGTCCCGGTTCTCCCAAAGGGCCCGGAAGATCTCCTGGAAGTTCTCCAGGTGGGTGAGGGGGAGGTGGCTCGCCTAGAGCTCGGGGGCCAGGCCCCGCCTGGGGGGCGGACATACCCTTTGGGCCAGCTGAAGAAGGGGTTAGGCATCCCGTTCCTCCGGGGTGGGCTTTTCCCCCAGTATAGCCCTAGGGGGCAGGGGGAGCCGGAGCACCTTCCAGGCCGAAGTAGCGCCTGAGGAGCTCCCGGGCCTCCGGGGGAAGGGGGGTGCGCTCCAGGTACACCTCGGCGCCCCGCCGCACCCCTTCCGGGGGCCGGCCTCCCGGCCAGGGGGCCGGGAGGTCCCCACTCCCTCCCTCCCCGCCCGGGGAGAGGAGACCCGCCTCCGGCCCGGAAGGGATCTTTCCCGGCGTGGGGAGGGGCGTTTGGCCCTCCCCGGGGGGCTTCCCCTGCGCGCCTCCTAGGCGTTCCCCAGCGGGGCCTTGGGCCGGGTTGCCGGCGGGGGGCGTTCGCCCCGCTTTTAAGGAGGGGCCCTCCTGTCCCTTGCCGGACGAGGGTGGGCCCTCCTCCCCCTTCGTTCCCTCCCGGGGGGCTTGGGCCCCATCCTTGCCCCTTGGCCCTTCGGCTCCGGGCGCGGGGGCTTCCCGGGGCGGGGCCTTGGCCTCTCCCGCCGGGGAGGCCTCCCTCGCCGAACCCCGGTCCTTCCCGAAGGCGGGGGCCTCGGTGGCCGGGGGTTGCCTGGGCTCAGGCCTTTCCCCCTCAAGGGGTTTCCAGGGGGCCAGGGCGAGGAGGAGGACCAGGAGGTAGGCGAGGAGGAGGCCGGTGGGGAAGGGGGGCGGCTCCATCCGCACCTTTTTGGCCTCCTGCCAGAGCCGCTCCTCCCCGTAGGCCAGGGCCGTGGGGTAGGCCAGGCTCTTCCGGGCGATGGCCCTGAGGGCCCGGCCCTCAAAGGGCCGGGCGGGGAGGAGGAGGGCCAGGGGGGAGGCCAGGGCCAGGCCGGGGTCAAGGAGGCCCAGGAGGGCTAGGCCTAAGGCCAGGAGGAGCCGGTAGCGCCAGGCCAGGCGGCGGGCGTAGAGCCGGTGGAACCCGGGGTCCATCAAGGCCATTATCCCCGAGGGCCCGGGGGTGGGGGCCCCCGGAGGCGAAGGGACTTGGCCCGGTGGGGGCTCAGCGGGGGAGGGTGAGGCGGTAGACCAGGGTGCGGACCTCCTTGGGCTTGAGGGAGACCTCGAGGCGGTACCCCTCGGGCAGAAGGTCGGCCCCGGGGAAGTCCAGGCGGAAGGGCCTGGGGAAGGTTTCGGAGAGGAGGAGGGCGACGGGATAGGGGTAGGGGTTTTCCAGGCGGGTTTCCACCCGATAGGTGACCTCCTTCTCCCCCTCCCCCACCCGTTCCACCCGGCGGGCGAGGCGGGCCTCGAGGTCCCGTCCCAACCAGACCTCCGTCCGCTCCCCCTCAGGGGTGGGCGGCATGGGGGCCTGGCCCAGGAAGAGGCTCCCCTCCGTAACCTCCAGCGTTCCCGGGGCCAGGGGGAAGGGGGCCGGGAAGCGGTAGCCCCGTTCCACGGGGAGAAGCCGGTCGGTGCGGAAGGGGGCCTGGTAACGCAAGAGGCGCTCCGGGGCCACCGCCGCCTTCAGAAAGGGGATCTCGGTGGTGCCGGGGAGGAGCTTCCTGCCCGAAAGCTCGTAGCGGAAGAGGCCGAAGGGGCTCCCTGGGGAGGCCTCCCCCAGGGCGCGGAGGGCCGCCTGGGGTGCCCGGGCCTCCAGAAGGGAGGCCTCCCCGGCGAGGAGGGTGAGCCGCCTCGCCTCCAGGGCCTCCCCCTCGAGGCGGAGGCGGGCCCAGGCGGTGAGGCGCATTGGGGAGAGGGGGCCGCCCTCGAGGGTGTAGAACACCTCCCCGGAAAGCCCCGTGTAGAGGTAGCGGAGCACCGCCTGCCCCTCCCCGCGGTAGCGGAAGAGGACCGCGCCCCCCTGGTAGACCCGTTCGGTCTCCTCCACCCCCAGAAGGCGCAAGGAGCCCTGGGGAATCCGGGAGAGCCTTTCCCCCGCCAGGTACACCCAGGTGGAGGGGGGCAGGACCACGGGCTCCTTGACCTCGGCGAAGCCGGGGTAGACCACCACCTCTTGGGCCAGGGCCGCAAGGCCCAGGAAAAGGAGGGCGAGGGCTTTTCTCATACCCCCAGTCTAAGGGCCAGGGCCTCCACCTCCTGCCGGTCCAGCGGCTCCCCGTGGCCTGGGTAGACCCGCGTCACGCCCAGATCCAGGATCCTGCGCACCGTGCGCCGGGCCAGGGCGTCGTCCTCGTTGATGAGCCTCGGGGGAAGGCCCCCTCGTCTCAGGGCGTCCCCTGCCAGGAGGACCCCCTCCCTGAGGAGGCCCACCTGGCCCAGGGTATGCCCAGGAAGGGCCACCACCCGCCACCCAAAGACCTCCTCCCCCTCCTCCGCGGGCCTCAAGGCCTCCCGGGGAAGGGGGGGGCCGAGGTTGGCGAGCCTTCGCCCCAGCAAGGGGATGGGTAGCGGGGGGCGGGGCTTTTCCCCGGTGAGGTAGGGCCACTCCCGGGGGTGGGCCAAGACGGGAAGGCCAAAGCGCTCCCAGAGGGCCTTGGCCCCGCCGGCGTGGTCCAGATGGTGGTGGGTGAGGAAGAGGAGCTTTGGGGGCAGATTCAGGAGGGGCAATAGGCGCCTTGCCTCCCGGGGGAGGCCCGCGTCCACCAGGAAGTACCCTTCCCCTAGGGGAACGCGGTAGAGGTTGGCGGCGAAGCGCAGGACCTCAGGCCCGCTCACGGACCTGGCCCACCCCCATCTCCAGAAGGGCCTTCCGGATCCCCTCGGCGTCTATGCCCGCCTGCCGGTGGAGGCTCGGGATCGTCCCGTGCTCAAAGAAGCGGTCGGGAAGACCGAGGATCCGGATCTCTGGCCTCAGGCCCATCTCGTTCAAAGCCTCCAGCACGGCGCTCCCAAAGCCCCCCATCCTCTGGTGGTCCTCCACGGTGAGAAGCTTGTAGCGGGAAAGCTCTCTTAGCATCTCCCGGTCTAAGGGCTTGAGGAAGCGGGCGTTCACCACCCCCACCCTGGGGTCGTCCCCCGCGGCCTCGAGGGCGTAGCGGAGCGTCTTGCCGAAGGCCAGGATGTAGGCCTCCGTACCCTCCTTGAGGACCTCCCACTTGCCCCAGGTGATCTCGGGCCAGGCGCCTTCCGGGGCCCGTTCCACGTTGTCCCGGGGGTAGCGGATGGCCACGGGGCCCCCGACCTCCAGGGCCTTCTTGAGCATGGCCCTGAGCTCTAGGGCGTCCTTGGGGGCGGCGATCTGGAAGTTGGGAACCGTCCTCAGGTAGGCGATGTCAAAGACCCCGTGGTGGGTGGCCCCGTCCGCCCCCACGATCCCCGCCCGGTCTATGGCGAAGACCACGGGGAGGTTCTCTATGGCCACGTCGTGGATGGCCTGGTCGTAGGCCCTTTGCAGGAAGGTGGAGTAGATGGCCACGATGGGTTTCATCCCCCGAAGGGCGAGCCCCGCCGCCGTGGTCACGGCCACGTCCTCGCAGATCCCCACGTCCAGATAGCGCTCGGGGTGCTCCAGGGAGTAGCGCACGAGCCCCGAGCCCTCCCGCATGGCCGGGGTGAGGACGAAAAGCCTAGGCTCCAGGTGGGCGAGCTCCGTGACCGCGTCCCCGAAGGCCTGGCTCCAAGAGTAGCCCTTAGAAACCTTCTCCGGCTTTTTGGGGTCAAAGCCCGGGGGGCCATGCCAGTAGATGGGGTCGGCCTCGGCCACCTTGTAGCCCTTGCCCTTCCGGGTGACGGCGTGGAGGAGGGTGGGGCCTTCCAGGGCTTTGAGGTGCTCCAGGATGTGAACCAGGCCCTTGAGGTCGTGCCCGTCCACGGGGCCCACGTAGCGGATGCCCCAGGCGTAAAAGGGGTTTTCCTGGTGCAGGAGGAGCTTGGCCGCTTCCTTGGCCCGGTCCACCAGGCCGAAGAGCTGGGGGGAGATGCGCTCCAGGATCTGCTTGCCCAGCTTCTCGGCGTCCTGGACCCACTTGCGGATCTGCAGCTCCTTGAAGTACTTGTTGAGGGCCCCCACGTTTTCGGAGATGCTCATCTCGTTGTCGTTCAGGACGATGAGCATCTTCTTCTGGAGCTCCCCGATCTTGTTGAGGGCAGCGAGGGCCATCCCCCCGGTGAGGGCCCCGTCCCCGATCACCACCACCACGTGGTAGTCCTCCCCCATGAGGTCGCGGGCGAGGGTCATGCCCAGGGCGTTGGCCAAGGAGGTGGAGGCATGGCCCACGGTGATGGCGTCGTGCTCCGACTCCGAGACCTTGGTGAAGCCGGAGAGCCCCCCCTCCTGCCTCAGGGTGTGGAAGCGGTCCTTGCGCCCCGTGATGAGCTTGTGGGCGTAGGCCTGGTGGCCCACGTCAAAGAGGATCCGGTCCTTAGGGGAGTCAAAGACCCGGTGCAGGGCCAGGATGAGCTCCACCGCCCCCAGGGAGCTCGCCAGGTGGCCGCCGTTTTGCGCCGTAACCCGGATGATCTCGCTGCGGATCTCCTCGGCCAGCTGAAGGAGCTCCTCCAGGGTTAGGGCCTTGAGGTCCTGAGGGGTGTTCACGCGCTCCAGCACCATGGCCACCTCACTGAAAGTTCCGCTCCACCAGGATGCGCCCCTCCCGGGTGCGCACCTCCCCCACCCGGGGGGCGAACCAGACCTCGCGCACGTCCTGGCTCCGGCTGTCCCGGTAGCTTTGGCGGATGCGGTAGATCCGGAAGCTGCCCGCAGGCACGCGCACCTCCCGCTCCTCCAGCACCTCCATCTCGTAGCTTAGGGTCCCCTGGGCGAGGGGTTCCTGGCCGGAGGGGGTGAGGAGCTCCACCCGCACCTCCGTGCTGCCCCCCCAGCGGTAGCCCACGGCGAGGAGGGCCTCCGGGGGGTACTCCAAAAGGGGCGGGGCGAAGGCCACCCGGGCCGAGGGGTCTTGGAAGCCCCAAAGCTTCACCCCGGAAGGCCCCACCTGCCGAAAGTAGATCCGGTCCTCCCCCCGGCCGAAGGCGTGAAAGCGCAGGACCTCCTGGCCCAAAAAGACGGTGGGACCCTCCACCCGCACCCGGTAGGGCGGGGAGGAAAGGGCCTCCCCCTCGGGGAGATAGGCCCACTCCAGGCCAGGGGTGGCCGGGTAGAAGCCGGTTTCCCGCAGGAGGGGGCGGGCCTCCGGGGCCTGGGCGACCTGGGGAGCGCAGGCGGGGAGGACGAGGAGAAGGGCCATGAGGTACCGCCTCATGGTACGGAGTTTACCCCCTGGCCTCCCGTAGGCTGGCCAACACTTGCGGTAGCTCCTCCAGGTGGGCCTCCAGCCTGCGGGCGGCCTCGAGGTCCCCCCGGGCCAGGCCCCCCTGGGGCCGGAGGAGGAGCAGGGCTTCCAGGACCTGGGGCATCGCCTTGGGGGCCTCAGGCCTGGCCCAGCTCCCGCTTGAGGCGGATTAGCTCCTCCTCCACCTCTTTTTCGGCGGAGAGGGCGGAAAGCTCCTTATCCAGGTCCTGGCCGTCCAGCGCCTTTAGGGCCTCGTGCCGGTCCTCCATGGCCAGGATCCGGGCCTCCATCTCCTCAAAGGCCTCGAGGGCCGGGTGCTGGTCCAGGCGGGATTCCAGGCGCCGGACCGCCTCGGCCGCCTCCACGCCCTTTTTCCTGGCGAGAAGCAGCTTTTTGCGGGTCTCGGCCTCGTCAATCTTGGCCTCGAGGGCCTTGAGCTGGGTCATGAGGCGGTCGGTGAGGGTTTTCTGCTCCTCCAGCTGGTGCTTGAAGCCCGCCGCCAGATCCAGAGCCCTTTTCTTCCGCCTCAGGGCCTCCCGGGCCAGGTCCTCCCGGCCTGCCCCCAGGGCCTCCTTGGCCTTCTCCTCCCAGAGGAGGGCCTCCTGCTCGTGGCTTTCTACCTCCCGCTCCAGGCGCTTGGCCTCGGCCATGGCGGCCGCCACCTGCTCCCTGGCCTCCTTCAGGGCCTCCTTCATGTCCAAAAGGGCCTGCTCCAGGATCTTCTCTGGGTCCTCGGCCCGGCGCAGAAGGTCGTTGAGGTTGGCCCGGATGAGACGGCCCATGCGGTCCAGTAGGTTCATGGCTGCCTCCAAGAAGAGTATGCCACACCTGGTCCTTGACCGGAGGATGGTGGAAAGGTAGCCTGGGGTTGCAAGTATGGGCTTATTGCAGCCCCCGATACGGTGTGTTACCGCTTTCTCCAGGCAGCTGGGGGTCTCGGGATGGAACGGGGCTACCACCAAGCCTCCACGCAGGAGATGACCCGCCGGATGGGGGTGAGTAGGGGCACACTGGCCCCCATGGCGCCCGCTTTTTCCTAGGGAGGTCCCCTGGACATCGAGGCCCATGGGCGAGAGCATTTGGAGCGTTGGTATGGTCCATGCTGAAGAAGTGGTGAAAAGCTTCGGCGCCCTGAGGGCCCTAGACCGGGTCAGCCTCTCGGTGCGTCCGGGGGAAGTCTTCGGCCTTCTGGGGCCCAATGGGGCGGGGAAGACCACCTTGGTGCGCATCCTCACCGGGGTTCTCAGGCCCGATGAGGGAAAGGCCCAGGTAGCCGGCCTGGACGTGGTGCGGGCCCCCCACCGGGTGAAGGAGCGGATCGGCTACGCCACGCAGGAGCAGAGCGTTTACCGCGACCTCACTGTGGAAGAAAACCTCCTTTTCCGGGCCAGGCTCTACCGCCCCGGGGAGGCCCAGGCCCTGGCGGAGGAGGCCCTCCTTCGCTTTGGCCTCCGGCCCTATGCCAAGATCCTGGCGGGGCATCTTTCCGGCGGGTGGCGGCAAAGGCTGGCCCTGGCCCAGGCGGTGGTCCACCGCCCGGAGGTCCTCTTCCTAGACGAGCCCACCACGGGGCTGGACCCCCTTTCCCGCCGGAGCATTTGGGACCTAATCCACGAAGAGGCGGGGAGGGGGGCCTCGGTCCTGGTCACCACCCACTACATGGACGAGGCCGAGCGGTGCCACCGCCTGGCCCTTCTCTTTGGAGGGCGGGTCCTAGCCCAGGGCACCCCCCAGGAGCTCAAGGCCCTGGCCCGAGAGCGGGCCCGCTTCCTTTTCGCCCAGGGCCTTTCCTTGGAGGCCCTTCGGGGGCTTCCGGGAGTCTTCGAGGCCTGGCCAAGCGGCGAGGGGGTGAGGCTCATCGCCCGGCCCTCCTTTCCCCTGGGGCCGGGGTTTCAAGAGGTTGAGCCCAGCCTGGAGGACGTGTTCGTCCTCCTCACCAAGGAGGCCCTATGAGCCGCATCCTGGCCCTGGCGCTAAAAGAGCTTTTGCAGATCCGGCGGGACCACGTCCTGCCCCGCCTCATCGTCCTCCTACCTACCCTGATGCTCCTCCTCTTCGGCTACGCCATCAACTTCACCCTGAGGGACATCCCCCTGGTCCTTTACGACGTCTCTAGGGACCGTATCAGCGAAGCCCTTCTCCGTGAACTCACCCGGGGGGGCGTCTTCCGCCTGGCCCTGGAGGCGGAAAGCCCTGGTGGGGTGGTGGCGGCCATAGATCGGGGCCAAGCCCGGGTGGGCCTGGTGGTACCCCCGGGGGCCCTGGAAAAGGTGCGCCGGGGGGAGAGTGTGGCCCTCCAGGTTTACGTGGACGGCGCCGACCCCAACTTCGCCTTCCAGGCCCAGGCCGCCCTGAGGAAGGCCCTCCAGGAGGTGAACGCCCGCATTCTGGTGAGCCGGGCGTTGGCCGGGGAGAGGGTGCTTCCCCCCTTGAGCCCGGAGCTTCACACCCTCTACAACCCGGAGAACAAAACGGCGTGGTTCATGATCCCCGGGATCATCGGCCTGGTGCTCACCATGTTCACCGTGCTCCTCACCGCCCTCTCCATTGTGCGGGAGGCGGAAAGCCGCATGATGGAAAGCCTCCTCGCCTCCCCCTTAAGGCCCCACGAGATGGTTTTGGGGAAGGTGCTCCCCTACCTCTTCATCGCCTTCGGGGTGGCCCTTTTGGTGTTGGCCTTGGGGCACTGGGTCTTTGGGGTGCCGGTGCGGGGAAGCCTGGGGCTTCTCCTCCTGGCCATGTTCCTCTTCGTCCTGGGCTCCTTGGCGGCGGGGGTGTTCATTTCCACCCTGGCCCGCACCCAGGTGCAGGCGGTCTTCGGCACTTACGCCTACGCCTTCCCCACCATCTTCCTCTCCGGGTTTGTCTTCCCCGTGGACGGCATGCCCCGGTTTTTCCAGCTTCTTTCCTACCTGGTCCCCGCCCGCTACCTCATTGAGGTCCTGCGGGGGGTGATGCTTAAGGGGGTGGGGCTTGCGGTGCTTTGGCCCCACTTGCTGGCCCTGGCCCTTTTTTCCGGCCTGGTGCTCTTCCTGGCCTCGGCCCGCTTCCAGAGGCAGGTGGCGGTATGAAAAGGCTTTTCGCCCTTTTCCCCTTTTGCGCCCTGGCCCTGGCCCAGGGGCGCCTCGAGGCCGGGCTCTTTGCCGCCCTCTCGGGGCCCGTCCCGGCCCTGGAGGCCGGATGGGCCCTGGGGGAGGGCGAGGTCTTCGCCCGCCTGGCCCTCCCCCGGGGGGCCTTGGGCTACGCGGGAAGCCTCTCCCTGGGGCCTCTGGGCTTCCTGGCCTACGGCCTCCAGGGGGAGGTGGGCGAGGGGGGCTTGGGCGGGGCAGCCTTCCTGGAGGGCGGGGCCGGGCCCTTGGCCCTGGAGGGGAGGCTGGGCTACCGGCCCCAAAGGGCCTACCCCCTCTTCCCCGAGGAGGGGTTCTTCGGGAGGCTCTTCCTCCGCTACCGCCCCGCCGCCAGCGGGGTGGTGGGCCTGGAGCTCGCCCGCGGCACCCCCCCGAGGCCCCCTTCCTGGGGTCTCCAGCCCGGGTTTTCCTCCTGGCGCCTGGAGGGAAGCTACGCCTTTCGGGAAGGGGCCACCTACACCCTTGGGGCGGGGCTTTCCGGCCTCCCCTACGCCCTTTTGGGCTGGAAGGGGGAGGTGGGGGAGGAGGGGGAGGTCCTGGAGCTTCTCCTGCGCCTTGGGGGGGTGAACCGCCTCGAGGCCGGCCTTTACTTAGGGGAGGCTAGCCTTTTCCTCACCCTCTCCTACCCGTGGGCGGGTAGCCTTTTGGCGTGGCTGGGGGACCTGGGCCTCGAGGCGGGCTACGAGGGGGCCCCCTACGCCTGGGTCCGCTACGCCTGGAGGTGGCCGTGAGGGAGCGACCGCAGCTAAGGAAGGTTTTTGGACTCGTGGCCCTTCTCTCCCTGGCCCTGGCCCAAAGCCCTCAGGAGATCCTCGGCCGGATGGTGCGCAACCTGGATGCGCCCTGGCAGGCGGAGGTCCGGGGGGAGGTCCAGGGCCAGGCGGGGAGGGAGGAGTTCCGGGCCCGGGTCTACGCCATTTCCCGCCAGGGGCTTTTCCGCATTGAGTTCCTCAAGCCCCCTTCCCTGGAGGGCAACTTCACCGTCATCACCGACAAGGAGGTCTGGAACTACCTTTACCTGACCAATCAACTGGTCATCAGTTCCAAGGAGAAGGCCCAGGTCCCCGGCCTGGGCTTCAACCCCGCCCTTTTGGGCAACGCCCAGGCCCTAGCGGAGCGCTTGGACTTAAGGCTCTTGGGCCGGGTCTCCACCCCCCAGGGCCCCGCCTACCGCCTCCTGGGCCAGCCCAAGCCCGGGGAGAACCTGGGGTTCCGGGAGATGGAGCTCTGGGTTCTGGAGGAGGACCCCCGTCCGGTCCGCTTCCTCTTCCGCGACGAGGAGGGTCGGGTTTTGGCCGACCTTCAGGTGGTGGGCTTCCAGCGGGCCAACCTCACCCCGGCCCAGCTCAAGCGTTACCCCAAGGACGCCCAGGTGGTCCGCCGCTAGGTCTCGGCGTAGAGGGGGGTGGAGAGGTACTTCCATCCCCCGTCCGGACTGATGCAGGCCACCCGCTTGCCGGGCCCGAGTTCGCGGGCTACCTGGAGCGCAGCCCAGACGATCCCCCCCGAGCTCATGCCCAAAAAGAGCCCCTCCTCCCGGGCTAGCCTCCGGGCGAGGGGAAAGGCGTCCTCCTCCCACACCTGGATCACCCCGTCCAGGAGGGAAAGGTCCAGGTTCTCGGGGATGAAGCCTGGGCCCATGCCCTGAAACCCGTGCTGGCCCATCTTCCCCCCGGAGAGCACGTTGGAGCGGGCGGGCTCCACGGCGAAGACCTTCACGTGGGGGAGGCGCTCCTTAAGGTAGCGCCCCACCCCGGTGATCGTCCCCCCGGTGCCTGAGCCGTAGACGAAGGCGTCTATGCGCCCTTCCAGGGCCTCGTAGAGCTCGGGCCCCGTGGTCTCGTAGTGGGCCCGGACGTTGGCGGGGTTCTTGAACTGGTCCGGCATGAAGGCCCCAAGCTCCTCCTTGAGCCTTAGCGCTTCCTCCCTGGCCGCCAGCATCCGCCTTTCCGGGTCCGTGAGGACGAGCTCTGCCCCGAAGGCTTTTAGGACCCGCTTCCTCTCCTCGGACATCTGGGCGGGCATGGTGAGGATGAGGCGGTAGCCCCGGCTTGCGGCGATCATGGCCAGGCCGATCCCCGTGTTGCCGCTGGTGGGCTCCACGATCGCCTGTCCGGAGCCCGGCCTAAGGATCCCCTTCTCCTCCGCATCCCGGATCATGTACCAGGCGGGGCGGTCCTTGATGGACCCCCCGGGGTTGAGCCCTTCCAGCTTCACCCACACCTCGGCCATGTCTGGCCCCACCACCCTATGGAGGCGCACCACCGGGGTCCTTCCGATGATCCTTTCCACCCGCATACCCCCACTATAGGTCCTGGCCTTCTGCGGCCAGGGCACGGGGAAAACCTCCCAGGTCCTTTTCCCAAGGACCGGAGTCTGGTAGGCTGAGGGGAGCAAGCCTCTTCGGGGCCCCCACCCCAGGTGAACCCCAGCTTGCGAAAGGACGAGCATGAAGGTAGAACAGGACAAGGTAGTGACCATCCGCTACACCCTCCAGGTGGAGGGGCAGGTCTTGGACCAGGGGGAGCTTTCCTACCTGCACGGGCACGGGAACCTCATCCGGGGCCTCGAGGAGGAGCTGGAGGGCCGCGAGGAGGGGGAGCGCTTCCAGGCCCACGTCCCGGCGGAAAAGGCCTACGGCCCCCACGATCCCGAGGGGGTCCAGGTGGTGCCCCTCTCCGCCTTCCCCGAGGACGCCGAGGTGGCTCCTGGGGCCCAGTTCTACGCCCAGGACATGGAGGGGAACCCCATGCCCCTCACCGTGGTGGAGGTCCAGGGGGAGGAGGTCACCGTGGACTTCAACCACCCTCTGGCGGGTAAGGATCTGGACTTTGAGGTAGAGGTGGTGCGGGTGCGCCAGGCCAGCCAGGAGGAGATCCTCCACGGCCACGCGCACGAGGGCGACCCGACCCACTAGCGCGGGGGTCTTGAACCCGGAGCGCCAAGCCCCTAAACTGGGTGGGCGTGGGCAGGCGCTTCCGCGCCCCGACCCGTCTGGCCCCATCGTCTAGCGGTTAGGACGCGGCCCTCTCAAGGCCGAAACGGGGGTTCGATTCCCCCTGGGGTCACCATGGGCGGCTAGCTCAGCTGGCCAGAGCGCTCGCCTTACAAGCGAGAGGACAGAGGTTCAAGTCCTCTGCCGCCCACCACGAAGGGAAGGCGAAGCCCCTGGGAGGACCCCGGGGGCTTCGCCTTTTTTTGACCTAGGGTTGACCCCCATAGCCCCTGCCCGCTTCCTAGACCGCCGCACTGCCCGGAAGCCCCGCCTGGGTCCTTTGAAGGGAACGCAGGTGACGACCCCCCGTTCCGAAGAACAGGGCAGAGGCGGCATATAGGGAAGGTGGTGGAGACGGGGTGGAGCCCCAGGTCGTAAACGGTGAAGCCGGGACAGCTGGCGTCCCCAAGGAGGCGGTCCACGCACCGGAGGGCGGCCTCGAGGCCCGGATTCATGGAAATCTATCCCCGACGCCTCGCTTAGGGGTAGAAAGGCCCTAGGGCCAGGTGACGCAGTAAGGCTTGAGCACTGCGTACTTCCCGCCCCCGTACCGGGAGAGCATGGCCTCTTGCACCCCCTTCTCGGGCCAGAGGTAGTCCACCACTAAAGGGGCGTCCTCGTTCTCCGCCCCGCCCAGGTTCCACGGTCCCGCCTCCTTGCCCACGGGCCGGAAGTGATCGGGGCCGTAGCCGTCCTGGCTTCCCACCAGCACGTAGAGGCAGACCCTCTGCCCCGGGGCGGGGTTGAAGTACCTCTTCTCCAGCTGCACAATCACCTGCTTGTCCGCCGGGTTGCTCCCCACCACGATCCCGTCGGCGGTGTCCGTGCCCTCGGGGAAGCCCACCCGTTGCCCGTACTGGGGCCAGCCTGCCGCCTTGAGGAAGAGGTCCCAGGGGTGCTCGGGGTCAAAGGCCACCTTGGCCCCCTTGGCGAAGGGGTCGGTGCGGCCCCCCTCCTTGAAATCCAGGTAGACGTTGAGGAGCTGGTGGCTGAAGCCCGCCGGGGCCCCCCAGGGGTTGGTCATCTCCTTGAAGGTGAAGACGAAGGTCCAGGTGGCCCCGCTGTCCAGGACCCGCATCTCCAGGAGGTCAAAGAGCCCCTTAAAGGGAGCGAAGGCCTGGTTCTTGGGGTAGGTGTAGGTTCCGGGGCCGTGCTCGTCCCCCTCGGGATCCTTAAGCACCAGGACCTCTCTTCCGGTCAGGCGCTGGGGCAGGGCGAGGGAGAGGGGGTTGGCGTTGGGGGCGGTGTCCAGAACCTTGCCACCCTTTTCCAGGACCACGGCGAGGCGCAGGGTGTCCCCGGGCTCGGCCTTCAGGGTGGTGTAGGGGATGCGCATCTCCACCACCTCGCCCACGTAGGCCCGCCGCCCCCCGAGGTCGGCGGGGGAACTGGCCAGGACCCAGGCCCCGTCCCGGTAGGCGTAGCGCACCAGCACGGCCTCTCTTTCCCGCACCTGGTCCAGTTCCAGGGTGATCCGCTGTTGCAGGGGGAAGCCCAGGGAGACCCGGCTGCCTTAAAGGCAAGCTTTTTCACCGCTCTATCTCCCTTGGAAAGGGTTCCAGGGGCATGCCCCCATTCTAAGGGGTTTCCGTGGGGATAATGGGGCCATGGCCCTTCTCTTCACCCCCCTAAGGCTTCGGGAGGTTCGGCTCAGAAACCGCCTGGCCATGTCCCCCATGTGCCAGTACTCGGCCACAGGAGAAGGAGGGGTCACGGACTGGCACCTCCTCCACTACCCCACCCGGGCCCTAGGTGGGGTAGGCCTCGTGATCGTGGAGGCCACGGCGGTCCTTCCCGAGGGAAGGATCAGCCCCTTTGACCTGGGCATCTGGTCCGAGGAGCACGTTCCGGGGCTTAGCGAGCTTGCGCGGCGGATCCGGGAGGCGGGGGCGGTGCCGGGGATCCAGCTCGCCCACGCCGGGCGCAAGGCGGGGACGGCCAGGCCGTGGGAAGGGGGCAAGCCCTTGGGATGGAAGGTGGTGGGGCCGAGCCCCCTCCCCTTTGCCGAGGGTTACCCCGTGCCCGAGCCCCTCACGGAGGAGGGGATGGCGCGGGTTCTTCAGGCCTTCGTAGAGGGGGCAAGGCGCGCCCTAAGGGCGGGCTTCCAGGTCCTTGAGCTCCACATGGCCCACGGCTATCTGCTTTCCTCCTTCCTCTCCCCTCTTTCCAACCAGAGGAGCGACGCCTACGGGGGAAGCCTCGAGGCCAGGATGCGTTTTCCCCTGGAGGTGGCCAAGGCGGTGCGGGAGGCTATACCCCCTGAGCTTCCCCTTTTCGTGCGGGTCTCGGCCACGGACTGGGGGGAAGGGGGGTGGGGCCTCGAGGACACCCTGGCCTTCGCGGAGAGGCTCAAGGCCCTGGGGGTGGACCTTTTGGACCTCTCCTCCGGCGGGGTGGTGCCGGGGGTGAGGGTTCCCGTGGCCCCGGGCTTCCAGGTGCCCTTCGCCGACGCCGTGCGGAAGCGGGTGGGGATGCGGACGGGGGCGGTGGGCCTCCTCACCACGCCGGAGCAGGCCGAGACCGTGCTCCAGGCGGGAAGCGCCGACCTCGTCCTCCTGGGCCGCGTGCTCCTTAGGGACCCCTACTTCCCCTTGCGGGCGGCCCAGGCCCTGGGGGCGGAGGTTCCCATTCCGCCCCAGTACCAGAGGGCCTTTTGATACCTCCCGGCCGGTCCCCCAGGGCATGGGGGCCTTTCTATCCCTCGCTTCGCAGAAGCTCCAGGAGGGCCCTGCGGTGCGCCTCGTAGGCCGCCCGGCCCTGGGGGGTGAGGGCCACCCAGGTCCTCGGCCTTTTGCCCTGGTACCCCTTTTCCACCCGCACGTACCCGGCCTCCTCCAGCTTGGCGAGGTGGCTGGAGAGGTTGCCCTCCGTGAGGCCCAGGGCGTCCTTGAGCCAGGAAAACTCCACCTGGGCCCCCTCCCCCAGGGCATGGAGAAGGGCCATGATCCGGAGGCGGGTCTCCTGGTGGATCACCGGGTCCAGCGCCAAAGGAGCACCCCCCCATAGACCAAGGCCAAGAGCCCCACCGCGCCCATCCCCAGGTGAAAGAGGTCAGGGAAGGCCCGGTAGAGGACGAGGTCCACGGCGAAGAGCCCTAGCCCCGCCCAGGCCATTCCCGGGATCCGCCAGAGGGTGCCCAGGTAGGCGTAGGCGAAGGCCACCAGGCTGACCAGGAAGCTTTCCCCCCTAAGGTCCGTGGGCGGGAGGAGGAAGAGCCAGTGGAGGAGGGCAAAGAGGGTGAGCAGGGCCCAGAAGTAGAAGGTCTGGAGCCCCAGGAAGGTCCTCACGCTCACCCCCTGCCGGGCCCCCAGGTAAAAGGAGAGGAGCCCGCCCAGGGGGCCCGCCACCGTCCAGAAACGCCCTCCCACCTCCTTATTCCAGGCCAGGAGAAAGCCTCCCAAGGCCCAGAGCGCGCCCCAGAGCACGAGGGTCCATCCCCCCAGGAGGGCGAGCTTTAGCCGGGCTTCCCCTTCCGTCTCTTCCAAGCTCTTTAAAAGCGTCCGGGCTTCCTCCCGTTTCATGGTCTACCTCCCCCAAAGAGCACCCGAAAGTACCCTCCTCCTCCCGCGAACCCCAGGGGAAGGGCGTACCCGGCGCCGAGGCCCAGAAGCCAGCCCCCTTCCCGCCCCAGGAGCAGGAAAGCCCTGACCCCCAGGTCCAGGAGAAAACCGCCCCCCGCCCGGCTTTCCCCACCCAGGCCTAGGACGGGGAGGAGGTAAGCCCCCTCTCCCTGGGGGAGGAGGAGCCCCACCAGGAAGGCCCCGCCGCTACCCAAAGGCCCACCCCAGGCCTCCCCGCCCAAGGCGATCCCCTGGAAGGTGCCAAACCCCCCGCCGCCTCCCTGGAGGCTGCCCTGGAAGCCCACAAAGCCGTAGCCCAGGGAGCCCGCCAGGGCTGTGCCGAGAAGAAGGCTGAGGCTCAGGACTAGGGTTCTCATGTTTCACCCCCTACAAATAGGTTTGTATCACAGAGTAATCTGCCTGTCAAGAAACTCTCCCGCCCCTTTCCGTTAAACTTTCCCCATGAAGGCCATAAGGGTTCACCAGGTAGGGGGTCCGGAGGTGTTGCGGCTTGAGGAGCTTCCCCTCCCCGAGCCTGGGCCTGGGGAGGTTCTGGTCCGCCTCCAGGCCATCGGGGTCAACTACATTGACACCTACAAGCGGAGGGGCCTTTACCCCATGCCCCTCCCCTTTACCCTGGGGGAGGAGGGCGCCGGGGTGGTGGAGAAGGTGGGGGAGGGGGTGGTGGGGGTGAGGCCCGGGGACCGGGTGGCCTTCGCCAACGTCCAAGGGGCCTACGCCGAGTACCAGGTGGTCCCGGCGGAGAGGCTCGTGCCCATCCCCGAGGGGCTGGACTTCAAGCTCGCGGCGGCCGTCCTCCTCCAGGGCATGACCGTGCACTACCTCCTGGAGAGCACCTACCCCGTGGCCCCGGGGGACCAGGTCCTGGTCCACGCGGGGGCGGGGGGGGTGGGCCAGCTCCTCATCCCGTGGGCCAAGCGGAAGGGCGCCACGGTCTACGCCACGGCCAGCACCCCCGAGAAGCGGCGGCTCTGCCTCGAGGCGGGCGCCGACTACGCCCTGCCCTACGAGGGCTTCGCCCAGGCGGTGAAGGCCCTCTCCGGGGGTGGGGTGGACGTGGTCTACGACGGGGTGGGGAAGGACACCTTTGAGGGGAGCCTGGACGCCCTCCGCCCCCGGGGGATGCTCGTCCTCTTCGGCCAGTCCTCGGGGCCCGTCCCCCCCTTGGACCCCCAGGTCCTGAACCGCAAGGGCAGCCTCTTCCTCACCCGCCCCACCCTCCACCACCACACGGCGAGCCGCAAGGAGCTCCTTTGGCGCGCTGGGGAGGTCTTCCGGGCCGTGCGGGAGGGGTGGCTTCGGGTCCTCATCGGGGCCGAGTTCCCCCTGGAAGGGGCGAGGGAGGCCCACGAGGCCCTGGAGGGGCGCAAGACCGTGGGCAAGGTGCTCCTAATCCCCTAGGAAGCGGGCTTTCCAGGCGCGAAGCCCCTCCTCCGGCAACCCTGCTCCCCGCACGGTGCAGGCCAGGGCGGAGAGGGCCACCGCCCCCCTTAGGGCCGCCTCCAGGTCTTCCCGGGGGAGGGCCCGGAGGTTCTCCCGGCCGTAGCCGCGCCGGAGGAGGAGGGCGAGGAGCCCGGCGGTGAAGGCGTCCCCCGCCCCCACGGTGTCCGCCACGGCCACCTTCTCCCCGGGCACCCGCACCTCCCCCTCTCCCCAGAAGGCCACCGCCCCCTCAGGGCCCAGGGTGAGGACCTTGAGGGGGGTGGGCAGGCGCCGCACCCCCTCCAGGGGGCCTTCGGGGAAGAGGAGGCGGGCGTCCTCCAGGGAGAGCTTCAGGAGGTCCACCCGGGCGAGGAAGCCCTGGATGGCGGCGCGCTCGGCCTGCGTGGGGGGATGGCGCAGGTTGGGGTCGTAGGAGGTGAGGACCCCTTCCCGCAGGGCCTCCCCGAGGAGGGCCTCCACGCCCCCTCGGGTCCGGGCCTCGAGGGCGAACAGGGAGCCGAGGTGGAAGGCCCGGGCCCCCTTCAGGGCCCCCTCCTCGGCGCGGAAGGGGTCGTGGAAGGGGCGGTGGAAGCTGTAAAGGGGATTGCCCTCCCCGTCCAGGCGCACCAGGGCCAGGGGCATGGGCGCGGGATGGCGTGTTAGCCGCGCCTCGAGGCCCCGCCTGGCCATCTCTGCCTCGCTCCAGGCGGAAAGCCAGTCCTGTCCCACCTCCGAGAGGAAGCGCACGGCAAACCCCAGGCGGCGCAGGGCGCTGGCGGTGTTCAGGACCGAGCCCCCCAGGACCCCGGTGAAGCGCAAGGGCGCCTCCTCCTCCAGGACCAGGTCCACCAGAACCTCGCCCACGAGAACCAGCATGCGCCCATTATGGGGGTTTACCCTGAGGGGCGTGGAGGTCTTGGGAGAGGCGTTGCGCCTCTGGCGGGAGGGGCGCTACTTTGAGGTCCACGAGGTGCTGGAGGAGGCCTGGCGGGAGGCGAGGGGGGAGGAGCGCCGCTTCCTCCAGGGCCTCATCCTCCTGGCCGCCGCCCTTCACCAGCAGGGGCTGGGGAAAAGCGGCCTCAGGAACCTGAGGAAGGCCGAGGCCAGGCTCAGGGGCCTCCCTTCCCCCTACCTGGGCCTGGACTGGCGGCCCCTCCTCCTGGAGGCTCGGCGTAGACTTGGGGCGTGAAGGCGGAGGTCTTGGTCTACCGCGGCGGCCTGGTGGAAAACCGGCACCGGGCCTCTTTGGCGGTCTACGGGGAAGGGGGGCTTGTGGCCTATGCCGGGAGCCCCGCCCTGGTGAGCTACCTGCGCTCCTCGGCCAAACCCTTTCAGGCCCTGGCCCTTTTCCTCACGGGGGCGGCGGAGCGGTTCGGCCTGGACGAGGAGGAGATCGCCCTGGCCACGGCGAGCCACGACGGCACCCCCCTGCACGTAGAGGTGGCAGCCCGCTTCCTGGGAAAGCTCGGCCTGGGTCCGGAGCACCTGGTCTGCGGCACCCATCCCCCGCTTTCCAAGGAGGCCCGCCAGGCCTTGGAGCGGGCGGGGCTAGGGCCTACCCCGCTTCACCACAACTGCTCGGGCAAGCACGCGGCCATGCTGGCCGCCGCCCTGGCCCTGGGGGCGCCCACGGAGGGCTACGAGCGCCCCGAGCACCCGGTCCAGGCCCTGAACCGCAGGACGCTGGGGGCCCTCGCCGGTGCCGAACCCCTCCACGCCACGGACGGCTGCAGCGTCCCCACCTTCGCCCTGCCCCTCGCCCGGGCGGCCCGGGCCTTTTACCTCCTCGCCAGGCCGGAGGAGGCCCCCGAGGCCTACCGGGAGGCGCTCCTACGGGTGCAGGGGGCCATGCGGCGCCACCCCCACCTGGTGGCGGGGCCGGGGAGCATAGACACCCTCCTCATGGAGAGGCTGCCCCTGGTGGCGAAGCGGGGGGCGGAGGGCTACTACGGCCTGGCCCTCCTCAGCACCCCGAAGGGGCCTTTGGGCGTGGCCCTTAAGGTGGAGGACGGCTCCGCCCAGGCCCGGGAGGTGCTGGTGGTGGCCCTCCTCCGGGCCTTGGGCCTCCCTCCCGGCCCCACCCCCTGGGACCGTCCCGAGGTGAGGAACCATAGGGGGCTTCCCGTGGGCCACCTCGAGGCCCGCCTCGAGCTCGCCTGGCTCTGACGCTGCCCCAGCTTCCGGGGTACAAGCGGTAGCCCAGGGCGAGGAGGTCCAGGACCTTGTCCGTGGCCGCCTCCTTAAGGGAGGGGGCCATACGCTGGGAAAGGTGGGGGGCGAAGGGGAAGAGGGAGAGGAGGCTGTAGCCCCACACGGGGGCTTTGCGGCCCGTGTCAAAGACCCGGTCCACCCCTTCCATGCGGGGTCCCGGGTGGCGGAAGGGAGGGAAGTCCAGGAGGAGGAGGCCGTCCCCCAGGGCCTGGAAACCCGCCTGGCCCAGGCCCTGGGCGACTTGGGCGAGGGCGCAGCTGGCTCGGGGTGCGGGCCAAGGGGGAGGCCACCAGGTCTGGGGGGCTCTGGTCCCGGAGCGCGTGACCTGCCTGAAGGCCCTCCTCCCAAGGGTGAGGGTCCTCGAGGCCCCTGGGCCTAGCGCACCACCCGCACCTCTACCCCCGGCACCATCCCGAGCCAGCCGCGGTCGGTGGTGAGAACAGGCAGGCGGCGCACCTTCCCAGCGGCCAAGGTGGTAGGTAGGGGCCACCTCGAGGGCGGCAACCCTCCACGCTACCCCTCCTTCCCGTCAACCCATGACGGTTTTAGGCCGCTTCTCAGCCATCCCGCTCGGCCTCCAGCCGCCTCTCCCTCAGGAGCTCCTCGGCGAGGCTCTCCTTGAGGTCGGCGAGCTCCGCCCAGAGCTCCTCTTCCGCCCGCTCCCAGGGGATGAGGACCAGGCGCCCGTCCTCCACCAGGGCCAACAGACGGGTTCCCGGTTCCAGGCCCAGGGCCTTCCGCAAGGGGCGGGGAAGGAGAACCCTTCCCTGGGCGTCCAGGGTGAGCGTGGTGGAGTGTGTGGCCTTCACCGTGTAGCTCATGCTACACCAAACCCTTCAGGAACTCCCGCCCGAGAGGCCCTTCACCGGCTTTTCGTCCGGGCTGGGCCTGTAGGGGGGAGGCGGGCCGATGAAGACACTGGCCCCGTAGCCCCCGGTGAGCGTACGCAGGATGGGGTAGAAGGCCGCCGTCCTCCCCCCTGCCGGTTCGGCACCGGGGCGAGGAGCCCGGCCAGGAGGAGAGCCACCAGGCTCCACTTGACCCGCCGGAGGCCCTACCGCCGCCTAGCAGCCCAGGAGCACCCCAGCCCACCGTGAGCCAAAAGAGGCGGGTACGCAAAACCTCCCGCAGGGCCTGTCCCGCTACACGCCTGTTCTGCTGGCGCAGCGTTTCTACCCCCAAAGGCTCCTGGTCCTGGTCTTTCAACAGCGGATCGTGGCGGGGCTTACCGCCGGGGCGGTCAAGGGCTGAGGGCCCACAAGGCGGCGGAGGCCCTGCGGAGCCCTCAGCCCGCGCGGAGGCCCAGGAGGAGCCCCCCCACAAAGCTGGCCCCGAAGGGGAGGTTGTAGGTGAGCGTGGCCACGAGCCGGTGCCAGAGGCTTTGTAGTCCAGACTGCTGCAGGAGGGGCTCCACGTCCTTTTGGATGCGGGTCCAGTCCACCTCCACGTAGCCGGCCTGGGCCAGGAGCTGGAGGGCGATGAAGAGCAGGCCGAGGACGACGGCAAGGGCGCGCCCCACCTTTTTCAGGGCGTAGCCCACGGCGTACCCTGCCAGGCCGCCAAAGGTGATCTGGCCCAGGTAAGGGGCAAGGTTGGGCAGCTCCACGCCCCTCACCCTAGCCGGGAAGGGACGCTTTCGCAAGGGCAGGGCTTGACTTTCTCCCCGGGGTGTGGGATAGTTAGGAGTCCCGGGAGGACCAACTGGGTTTTCGGGATGAAGGAGAAACATGAAGAAGGGTACCGTCAAGTGGTTTAACGCGGAAAAGGGCTACGGGTTCATCCAGCAGGAAGAGGGTCCGGATGTGTTTGTGCACTTCACGGCCATAGAGGCCGAAGGCTTCCGCACCCTGAACGAGGGGGAGCGGGTGGAGTTTGAGGTGGAGCCCGGCCGGGGCGGCAAGGGGCCCCAGGCCAAGAAGGTGCGGCGCATCTAACCCCACCCCCTTAAGGCCGGTGAAAGGGAAAGGCCCCCTCGAGGGGGCCTTTCCCTTAGGCTAAGGGCATGCGCATCCTGGTCTCCAACGACGACGGCATCTTCTCCCCCGGCATCAAGGCCCTGGGGCTGGCCATGCGGGCCCTGGGGGAGGTCTACGTGGTGGCCCCCGACGTGGAGCGGTCGGCGGTGGGCCACGGCATTACCGTGCGCCATCCCCTGCGCTTCAAGCACACGCAGAGCGCCGGGTTCGGGGAGATCCCCGCCTACCGGGTGGACGGCACCCCGGCGGACTGCGTGGTCCTGGGGGTCCACCTCCTGGGGTGGCCGGACCTCTTGGTCTCCGGCATCAACCTCGGGGTGAACCTCGGCCTGGACCTCACCCACTCGGGCACGGTGGCCGCGGCCCTCGAGGGGGCCTCCTTGGGCATTCCCTCCCTCGCCTTTAGCCTGGACACCTCGGGGGAGGAGCTGAACTTTGCCCGTGCGGCAGAGTGGGCGGTGCGCCTGGCCCGGCGGGTGGCGGAACGGGGGCTGCCCAAGGGGGTCCTCCTCAACGTGAACTTTCCCGCCGGCGCCCCCAAGGGGGTCCTCGTCACCCGCCTCTCCACCCACCGCTTTGAGGACCGGGTGGTGGAGCGCCTGGACCCCGAGGGGAGGCCCTACTACTGGATCGCCGGGACCCCTGTGGGGGAAGAGGAGGAGGGCACGGACCTTTGGGCGGTGCGCCGGGGCTACATCTCCGTCACCCCGGTGAGCCTGGACTTCACCGCCTTGGACTTCCTCCCCGAGCTTGCCCGGTGGCTTGGGGTCCCGGAAGGCCCCTAGAGCAGGCGGACGGGCATCCCCTCCCGGAGGCCCAGGGCCTCCCGGGCGTTACCCCGGTTCACGGCGATCTCCAGAAGCCCCGCGCTTCCTAAGTAGGCCAAGACCTCCCCTTCCGCCGCCTCGCCGAAGGTGCGCAGGACCCGCACCCGCCTCCCCGCCACTTCCACAAAGCTCCCCAAAGGGGCGGCGAGGAGGGTGGTGATGGCGTTGCCGAAGCGGTCAAAGGTGAGGACCTCGCCCCAAGGCCCCGGGCTCAGGGCGAGGGGTAGCCGGAGGAGGCCTTCCGGGGCGACCTCCGGGCCCAGGGCTTCGGGGGGTAGGTCCAGGGCCAGGTGGGCCGCAGCGGGGGCAAAGCGGTCGCGGCCGTGGAAGGTGTGCGCCCCCGGGCGCCAGCCAGGAAGGGGCTCCACGCCTTTGGGCCTGGGCGGGACTACCTCTTCCAGGAGGAAGGCCCGCTTGGGGGGGTCCAGAAGCCAGGCCAGGCTGAAGAGGCCGTTGTCGGGGCCCACGTACCACCGCCTCCCCAAGGCGGCGATGGCCCTTCTCGCCGTGCCCACCCCCGGGTCCACCACCGCCAGGACCACCGCCCCCTCGGGCAGGTAGGGCACGGCCTCAAAGAGGGCGTAGGCGGCCCGGCGCAGGTCCCCCGGGGGCAGGGCGTGGGCCAGGTCGGCCACCCTCGCCCCTGGGGCCCGCTCCTCCAACACCGCCCGCACCACCCCCGCGTAGGGGTCCTCGAGGCCGAAGTCCGAGAGGAAGAAGACGGGCCGCATGGCCTAGAAGCGCCGGAGCCAGGGGGTGGGGAGGAGGGAGAGGACCACCCCGGCCACCACCCAGCCCAAAGCCGTCCCCAGGACCCCCTCCGTGCGGTTCTTGACCCAGAGGAGCCCGGCCCCCAGGAGGAAGAGGAGGAGGGTGGGGCCGGGCACCGCCAGGGCGAAGAGGAGGGCGGAAAGGTAGGGGGAGAGGCTCCGGTAGCGCTCGCGGAAGACCAGGGGAACGAGGCCGCGGAAGAAGGGTTCCATCAGGGCCAGGCCCAGGAAGGCGAGGAGGTGGAGGGGTAGGGTGGAAAACCCGAGGAGGGGGCGCAGCGCCCCGTAGGCGTAGAGGCCCAGGAGCAAGGCAGGCCCTACCCAGAACCCTTCCACCCAGCCCTCGAGGGGCCCCAGGATGGAGGCGAGCCGGGACCGTTGCCAAAGGAGGAGGCCGAGGAAAAGGAGGAGGCCGTAGACCAGGTAGAAGCTTGGCAAGAGCTGGTCCCGCTGGTAGGGCGTGACCAGGGCCAGGCCGTTGCCGAAGAGGACCTTGCCCAGGGCGAAGGCCAGGCCCAAGGCCACGAGCAGGGCCAGAAGGAGGAAGGCGTAAAGGCTTCCCGGCCCCGGCAAGGGGTTCTCCACCACTTCCACGGTGCGCAGGGGCTCAATGCGGCTTTCCCCCAGAAGGACGAGGACCAGGAAGGCGAGGAGGCCCAGGACCCAGGGCCAGGCCCGGGCCAGGAGGAGGCCAGGGAGGTTCTCCAGGCTGGAGAGTTGCCGCAACGCCGCCTGGCCCCGGGCCCAGTCCCCCTGGCCGAAGTAGGCCAAGGCGAGGGTGGCCAGGGCCCGGCGCTGGAGCTCGGGCCTTTGCGCGAGCCCTGGGAGGACCTCCTCCAGAAGGGCTGCCCCTTCCTGGGGCCTCCCCATGAGGAAGAGGAGGCGCCCCTGCTCCAGCCTTTCTTCCAGCGTGGAGCCCAAGGCGGCGAGGCCGAGCTCGGGCCTTCCCGTGGCCAGGTGGAGCCGGGCCAGGAGGAGCCGGACCTCAGGGGTAAGGGGAAGCCCTTGGGCCTCCCTAAGGGCCTCCTCGGGGCGCCCCAGGGCCTCGAGGGCCAGGGCCCGCAGGCGCCTTCCCTCGGGGGTCGGGGGGAGGGCAAGCCTCAGGACCTCCCCGGGCCTGCCCTTCAGGAGCCAGAACCTGGCCCGGAGGAGGGGGGCTTCGGGGTCCTCCCCCAGGCGCTCCAGGTAGGCTTCCGCCTGGGAAAGCTCCTCCTTGTCCAGGTGGATGCGGGTGAGGAGGCGGAGGGTGGGCCGGTGGGCGGGATCGCTCGCCAGGGCCAGCTCGCAGGTAGCCTGGGCGCTTTCCAAGGCGTTCTGCTCGTAGAACCGCTCGCAGCGGAGGTAATACTCGTCCGCTCCCTGGGCCAGGGCGGCCAGCCCAAGGAGCCCAAAGAGCCCCCAGATAAGCCTCATGGACTCCAGTGTACGCCCCCCTTTGCCAAAAGTTTTAGACCGGGTATAATCCCTTTGGGTGAAACCCATGAGAAAGGCCCTAATCCTCTCCTTCCTGAGCGGTGCTTTGTCCTTCGCCCTGGCCCAGGCCTCCCAGGTGGCCTCCCTGGTGGACGGGGGGCGCTTCCAGGAGGCCTACGAGGCGGGCATGAGGCTAGGGACGCCCGAGGCCCTAGCCCTGGCGGCCAAGGCGGCGAGCTTCTACGCCCTGTACCAGGCCAAGGACGAGGAGAAGCGGGCCTGGTTTGAGAAGGCAGAGCGGGCCGCCTCCCAGGCCATCGCCAAGGCCCCGGACTATCCCGAGGGCTACTTTGAACGGGCCCGGGCTCTGGGGCGGCTCGCCCAGTACAAGGGCGTCCTCGAGGCCTTGGCGGAGGGGCTCGCCCCCAGGATCCGGAGCGACCTGGAAAGGACCCTGAAGCTCAAGCCAGACCACGCCGGAGCCATGGTGGCCCTGGCCCTGTGGCACTTTGAGCTGGTGCAAAAAGGCTGGCTGGTGGCCGCCACCCAGGGGGCCGACGGGGGCAGGGTGGAGCCCCTGATGCGGCGGGCCATTGAGCTGGAACCCGACGGCATCATCCACCGGGTGGAGTACGCCCGGGTCCTTTCCGCCTGGGGGAAGAGGGAAGAGGCCAGGAAGCAGCTGGAAATGGCCCTCTCCCTTCCCGCCCGGACCGCTTCTGACCGCTACGACCAAGAAAGGGCCCGCCAGGAGCTTGCCAAGCTGAAGTAGCCCCTACTTGGGGGTAGGGAGGCGGAGGCCGAGCCTCCGCCCGAAGATCCGAAGGAGCCCCGTGGTTAGGGCCCCCAGGAACAAGGCCCCTTCCGGGTAGCTTCCGTGGAGGGCGTAGACCATCAAGGCCCCCACCCAGGCCGCCGAGGCGTAGAGGTCCCCCGCCCGGTAGAGGATCCCCGGCACCTCCCCGGAAAGGACGTCCCGCAACACCCCACCCCCCACCCCGGAAAGGGTGCCCGCCAGGGCCACGCCAAAGGGGCCGAGGCCCGCCTGAAGGCCCCTTTCCGCCCCTAAGGCGGCGAAGAGGCCCAGGCCCAGGGTATCCAGGTAGTGGATGAGGGGTCCCAGGGCGTGCACCCTGGGGTGGAAGCGGAAGACCAGAAGCCCGGTGAGGACCACGCTCCACAAAAGGGGCTCGTTCCTGAGGGCCGTGGGAGGTAGGGTGCCCACCAGGACGTCCCGGATGGACCCGCCCCCCACGGCGGTCACCGTGGCCAGGACCAGAACCCCCAAGAGGTCAAACCCCTTCTCCACCCCCTTGAGGGCCCCGGTGGCGGCGAAGGCCAGGGTGCCGAGCCAGACCAGTCCCTCAACCATCCAAAAGCACCACCGCCCGGGCCTGGACGTGCTGGGGGGCCAGGCCCTCCGAGGTCTTGAAGGCCAGACCGATGCGGTCTAGGGGGAGGCCAAGGAGCCCGGCGAGGCCCTTGGCCAGGGCCTCCCGGTAGGGGTTGAGTTTGGGCCGGTCTAGGGTGAGGACGAGGCTTGCCTGGAGGAGCCGCCCGCCCCGCTTTTCCACCTGGCGCAGGGCCTCCTCCAGAAAGAGGCGGCTTGGGGCGTTCTGCCACCGAGGGTCGGTGTCGGGAAAGAGCAGGCCGATGTCCCCTAGGCCGTAGGCGGAAAGCAGGGCGTCGGTGAGGGCGTGCAACGCGGCGTCCCCGTCGGAGTGGGCCACGGCCCCCACGGGGCTTGGGATGAGGAGGCCGCAGAGGTAGAGGGGCCTGCCCTCCGCAAGAAGATGGCTGTCCTCGCCGTAGCCGAGGCGCATGGGTATACTTTAGGGCATGCCGAGCTTTGAGGAGGCCCTGGCCCTCATGGAGGCTTGGACGGAAAGCGAGTCCCTAAGGCGGCACATGCGGGCGGTGGAGGTGGCCATGCGGGCCTACGCCAGGCGCTTTGGCGAGGACGAGGAGCTTTGGGCCATGGCCGGGGTCCTCCACGACATGGACTACGAGAAGCACCCCGAGGCCCACCCCTACCGGGGGGTGGAGGAGCTGAGGCGCCTGGGCTACCCGGAGGCGGTCCTCGAGGCCATCCTGGGCCACGCCAGCTACACCGGGGTTCCCCGCAGGAGCCTCATGGCCAAGGCCCTCTTCGCCGTGGACGAGCTCACGGGCCTCATCACCGCGGCCGTCTACGTCCGCCCCGACCGATCCATCCTGGGCCTGGAGCTCCCAAGCCTCAAGAAGAAGTTCAAGGACAAGGCCTTCGCCAAGGGGGTGAACCGGGAGGAGATCCGCCTTGGGGCCGAGGAGCTCGGGGTGCCCCTGGACGAGCACATGGACTTCGTCCTCGAGGCCATGAAGCGGGAGGCCGCCCTCCTGGGCCTGGCCTAAAAGAGGTGCAGGACATGCGGGGACTCCTGGCGCGGCTCCTCCTCAACACCCTGGCCCTGTGGCTGGTGAGCCTGCTCTATCCCGGGGTGGCCTTCGCCCCCGGGTCGGGGTTGGCCGACTACTTGGTGGCGGGGGCCATCTGGGGGCTGGCCAACGCCCTCATCCGGCCCGTGTTCCTCCTCCTCACCCTGCCTTTGAACCTCCTCACGCTGGGGCTTTTCACCCTGGTGGTGAACGGGGTGGTCCTCTACCTGGTGGCCCAGGTGACGGCCCTCGAGGTCCAGGGCTTCGCCGGTGCCTTCGTGGGCGCCCTCCTCCTCTCCCTGGTCAGCCTGGTGCTCAACTGGCTCTTCCGGGACTAGCGGTTCTCGGAAACGTACCGGGAAAGCTCCTCTATGAGGATCTCCTGCTCGCTGATGATGGCCTTGACCGCATCCCCGATGGAGATCACCCCCACCACCTTTCCCCCCTCCACCACGGGCAGGTGGCGCACCCGGTGCTCGGTCATGAGGCGCATGGCCTCGGCCAGATCGGCGTCGGGGCCTACGGTGATCACCTCCCGGGTCATGACCTCCTCTACCCGGGTGTCCTTGGAGAAGCGGCCTAGGAGCACAAGCTTGCGGGCGTAGTCCCGTTCGGAAAAGATGCCCAGGAGCCTGTCCCCCTCCATGACCAGCAGGGCGCCGACATCGTGCTCGGCGAGCCTCTTCAGGGCTTCCAGGACCGTGGCCTCCGGGCCTATGGCGTAGACCCCCCTCCTCTTGCGCAACAGGATCTGCCGGACCGTCATGAGCCCCCCTTTCCTTTAGGGGCCCATTATACCAAACGCCCTCCCCCCTTATCGGGCCGTGAGGACCGGACCCACCGCGTGGCGCAGCACCTGCTCGGCCGTGCTCCCCAGCACGAGCCGCCGCACCGGGGCCCCCAGGACGAGGAGGTCGGAGGGGCCTTGCAGGGCTAGGAGGTGCTCGGCGGGGTCCCCGGGGAAGGCCAGGGCCTCGGCGGGGATGCCCTGGTCCTTAAGGTAGGTCTCCGCCTCGAGGGCCCAGGCCCCCGCCCGCACGGGGTCCTCGTGCACGCTCACCACCCGCACCCTAAGCCCCAGGGGCTTGGCCAGGAGGGCCAGGGTGTGCATGGCCCGCACCGCGCTCTCCGAGGCGTTGTACCCCAGCACCGCCTCCCGGATCTCCACGCCCTCCGCCGGGGCCACCACCACGGGGGTAGGGGAGGCCCGGAGCACCCGGTCCACGGTGCTCCCCAGGCCGGAAAAGCTGCCCCCGTGGGCTTCCCCGCTCCGCCCCAGGACCACGAGGTCGGCCATGCGGGCGTGGCGGAGGATGACCTCGTGGGGCAGGCCGGTTTCCAGGAGGGTCTCCACCTCGAGGCCCGCCTCCGCCCCACCCTTGCGGATCCGCTCCAAAACCGCCTCCCCCTTGAGGGTGAGGGCCTTCTCCAGCTCTTCCCGGTAGACGGGCACGGGAATGGTGAGGGCCCCGAAGTCCAAAAGCTCCGGGATCCTTACCAGGCGCACGTCCCGCACGAAAAGGGCCAGGAGCTTGGCGGAGAGCTTGTAGCCGAGCCACTCGGCCAGGGCCTCCGCTCCCCGGGCCTGGGGAGAGCCGTCTGTGGCCAGGAGGAGCCTCATGCCCCCATCTTACGGGGTTCCCCCACAGACCGGGCCAGGAGCCAGGCGGGGAGGATCAGGCCCCCCAGGGCCAGGAGGACCGGGATGACCCCGTAGGCCTCCACGAGGTGGCCGATGGGGGCGTAGAAGAGCCCGGCGAACCCCCAGGTGAAGCCCATGAGGAGGCCCGAGACCGTGGCGGTCTGGCGGGGCTCGAGCTCCTGGGCCAGGGCCACGGCCACGGGGATGCCCGCGTTCATCAGGGCCCCGGTGACCCCCAGGAGGACCAGGTAGAGGGGGTTTTCCGGGGGGAAGAGGAGGAGGGCGAGGTAAAGGGGGAGGCCGAAGGTGAGGGTGCCCACCAGAACGGCCTTCCGCCCCATTCGGTCCGAGAGGGTGCCCCCGAGGAAGGCCCCCAGGGTGGCGGAGAAGCTGTAGGCGGAAAGGGAGAGGGCGGTGTAGGCGTCGGGGATGCCCCGCTGGGCGTACCAGTAGGGCAGGGTGGTGGAGAAGCTCATGAAGACCAGGCTCCGCAGGGTGGCCATGCCCCAAAGCCGGGCCACGTCCCCCCGGAAGACCCGCCGAAAGTCGCGAAGGCTGGCCGGCCTTTCCTGCCGCCTTACCGGGGGCAGGCGGAGGAGGAGGAGGGCCGGCAGAAGGGCCAGGGGGGTGAGCCAGAGAAGGCCCGTGAGCCCGAAGGCCCCCGCAGTGGCCAGGGCCACGATGGGCCCTAGGGAAAGCCCCAGGTAGCCCGCGGAGCCGAAGAAGGAGAGCCAGAAGCCCTTCCTCTCCCGGGGGGCGAACTCCCCCACCAGGCTCGCTCCCGAGGCGTGGAAGAGGGCCGAGCCCAGGCCCGCCAGGCCCAGCACCAGGAGGAGGGCCTCAAAGCGGGGCCAGAGGCCCAAGGACCCCATGCCCAAGGCCACCAAGACCGGGCCCAAGGCCGCCAGGAGCCTGCGGTCCAGGCGGTCGGCCACGAGCCCGGCGAAGGGCTGGAGGAGGCTTCCCGTGAGGGAGTAGACCGACACCAAAAGCCCCACCGTCCCCAGGCCCACCCCGAAGTGGGCCATGAGCTTGGGCAGCAGGGGGGTGAGGAAGTTCCCGAAGAGGTCGTTGACCGTGTGGAGCCAGGCCAGGAGGAGGGGCAGCACCCTCCCATGGTAAACCCCAGGCGGGGGGAGGGTGTGCTAAAATCCCTACGTGCTGCGGGCTTTCCGGGGTAGGCAAAAAAAATGGCGCGCCCGAGAGGACTCGAACCTCTGACCTTCGGCTCCGGAGGCCGACGCTCTATCCAGCTGAGCTACGGGCGCACTCAGCAGCAGTCAATGTAGCACGCGCGAAGGAGGCGGTCAAGTGTTCGGCATCAACAGGCGAGTGGTAACCATCCTCTTCGGCCTCTTAGCCCTGGCCTTCGTGGTGGGGGCCATCCTCCTCTTCACCCCTCAGGCGGGACAGCAAGCCAGGGGCAAGCCGGTGCTCTGGGTCAACGGCAAGGCGGTCTACGAGCTGGACCTCCTCAGGCTCCAGGGCAACGATCCCCTCTACGCCGCCAACCCGCAGGGCCTCCTCAAATCCCTGGTGGACACCCATTTCCTGGAGCAGGTGATCCTCACCGAGGCCCTAAAGCAGGACGCGGCCCGCATCCGGGTGGGGAGCGCCGAGGTGCGCAAGGAGGTGGACCGCATCCGGGAGCAGTTCGGCCTCAAGGACAAGAAGGCCTACGAGCAGTTCCTGAACCAGGTGGGGTACACCGACGCCGAGCTCCGGGCCGAGCTTAAGTCCCAGCTCCAGATCCAAAAGCGGCTGGAGCAGGTTCGCGCCTCCGCCAAGCCCACGGCGGAGGAGGTGGCCTTCTACTTTGAGGTGCACCGGGACAAGTACAAGGGCGAGGCCCGGGTCAAGGCCCGTCAGATCGTGGTGGACGACAAAAAGCAGGCGGAGGAGGTGCTGGCCAAGGCCAAGGCCGGGGAGGACTTCGCCGCCTTGGCCAAGCAGTACTCCAAGGTGGGGGCGGACCAGGGAGGGGCCCTGGGCGCCCCTCCCGGGGAGGCCCAGCCCCGGCCCGTGACCAAGGTGGTCTTCCCCGACAAGGTGGCCGAGGCGGTCTTCGCCCTAAAGGGGCCGGGCCTGGTGGGGCCGGTGGAGGCCGGGGGGCGCTATTACCTGGTCCGGGTGGAGGAGTACCTCCCGGCCCAGGCCCCCACCTTTGAGGAGGTGAAGGACCAGGTGACCAAGGATGCCCAAGAGGCCAAGGGCAACGGCGCCCTCGAGGCCTACCTGGAAGAGCTTCGCAAGAAAGCCCAGGTGCGCTGGGCCGAGAACCTCCCCTACACCTACAAAAACCCGGTGGTGGCCAAGGTGAACGGGAAGGAGATCCTCCTCGCCCAGGTGCTCCAGCCCGTCTTCTCCAACCAGCAGACGGCGGCCCTCATCCAGCAGGGGCTGGGGGAGCTCGCCGTGCAGTTCTTCCTGCCGCAGGCCCTGGAGAACCTCGTGGACCGGGAGCTCCTGGTGGAGGCGGCTAGGAAGAGCGGCAAGCCCTTCATCGGCCCCAAGGAGGAGATCGCCCAGGCCTACCTCCTCTACGCCACCCGGGACGTGACCGCCACCGAGGAGGAGGCCCGCAGGTTCTACGCGGAGAACCCCGCCCTCTTCGCCGTCCCCGCCAGCGCGGAGGTGGTGGGGGTGGTGTTCAAGGCTGAGGCCAAGGCCAAGGCCTTCCGGGAGGCCGCCCTGCGGGGCGGGGACCTTCAGGCCCTGGCCAAGGCCCAGGAGGGGTCGGTGACGGAGTACGGCACCGTGAACCCCAACCAGCTGCCCGCCGTCCTGGACCGGCTGGTCTTCAAGGTGAAGGAGAGCTTTCCCAAAGGCCCCCTGGGGGAGGTAAGCGAGGTGGTGAAGCTCGAGGACGGCACCTTCGCCGTCCTCCTCATCAAGAACCGCAAGCCCGAGGAGCTGAAGCCTTACGAGCAGGTGAAGGAGCAGGCCCTTCAGGGGGTGGTGGGCAGGAAGCGGCAGGAAAGGGCCCAGGCCCTCATCCAGGCCCTGCGCAAAGAGGCCAAGGTGGAAAACCGCCTGAACCAGGTCCTGGCCGAGCTCACCCCCAAGCCGAAGCCCAAGGAGGAGGCTCCCGCTAAGCCCTAGGGGGCCCTTTGGGGTGGGGGAGGCCTCGGGCCTCCCCCTTCTTTTCCTGGTGCAGGCGGCTTTCCCGTTGACACCCGGGCCAGGGCCCGAATAGGATAATGCGGGTTTTCCTTCTGGAGGGGGGTTGATGAAGGCGCTTCTTAGGCTATCGGAGCTCATAGACGCCCTCAACGAGCGGGTTGGGGTCTTGGTCACCTGGCTCGTCCTGCTGGTGACCCTTCTGAGCGCGGCCAACGCTGTGGTCCGCTACGCCTTCCGCTACAGTTCCAACGCCTACCTCGAGGCCCAGTGGTACCTCTTCGCCCTCATCTTCCTCTGGGGGGCGGGTTGGACCCTGAAGCACAACGGCCACGTGCGGGTGGACGTCCTCTACGGCAGGCTCTCCAAGAGGGCGCAGCTTTGGATAGACCTCCTGGGCACCCTCTTCTTCCTGCTCCCCATGGTGGGTCTTGTCCTGTGGCTCTCCTGGCCCATCGTGATGGAGTCCCTGAGGATCCGGGAGATGTCGCCCGACGCAGGAGGCCTTCCCCGCTGGCCCATCAAGCTGGCCGTCCCCATCGGGCTGGTCCTCCTCGCCCTCCAGGGCCTTTCGGAGCTCATCAAGCGCCTCGCGGCCCTGACGGGGCACCTGGAGCTTGCCGCCGAGGCCCAAGAGGAGGTGGTCTGATGTCCTTTGAGCTCATGGCGCCCCTGATGTTCCTGAGCCTGGTGGTGGTGCTGCTCCTCGGGTACCCCGTGGCCTTCTCCCTGGGGGCGGTGGGGCTTGGCTTCGCCCTCTTGGGCATGCACTACGGCTATCTCAACCTGGGCCTTTTGCAAAACATCCCCTTACGCATTTTTGAAACCATGCAAAACCAGCTCCTCCTGGCCATCCCCTTCTTCACCTTCATGGGGCTCGTCCTGGAGCGGAGCGGCATGGCCGAGGACCTTCTGGACACCATCGGCCAGCTCTTCGGCTCCGTGCGCGGGGGGCTGGCCTATGCGGTCATCTTCGTGGGGGCCCTCCTCGCCGCCACCACCGGCATCGTGGCGGCGAGCGTGATCGCCATGGGGCTTATCTCCCTGCCCATCATGCTCCGCTACGGCTACTCCACCCGGCTCGCCACGGGGGTCATCGCCGCAAGCGGCACCCTGGCCCAGATCATCCCCCCAAGCCTGGTCCTCATCGTCATGGCCGACCAGCTGGGGGTCTCCGTGGGGGACATGTACAAGGCGGCCTTCGTTCCCGGCTTCATCCTCACGGGGCTTTACGTGCTCTACGTCCTCCTCACCACCCTCCTCAACCCCAAGGCCGCCCCGGCCCTGCCCCCGGAGGCCAGGCCCTTCGCCGGGTACGAGCGGGGGGCTCTCTTGGGGCTTTTGAGCTACCTGGTCCTGGCCCTTATCCCCTGGGGCCTTTCCCTCCTCAACCTTCCCCCAAGCCCCTGGTTGGACCTCCTCCTCCTCGGCGTAGGGGCCGCCATCACCCTCTTCCTCCTCTGGAGGAACCCCCTTTTTGCCCGGGTCTTCCGGGTCATGATCCCGCCTTTGGTCCTGATCTTTTTGGTCCTGGGCACCATCTTCCTGGGGATCGCCACCCCCACGGAAGGCGGGGCCATGGGGGCGGTGGGGGCCCTGCTCATGGCCCTAAGCCGCCGCCGCCTGAACCGCGAGCTCCTCACCCAGGCCCTCCGGGAAACCGCCAAGCTCACCAGCTTCGTGGTCTTCATCCTGGTCGGCTCCCGGATCTTCAGCCTGGTCTTCTACGGCATAGATGGGGACCTCTGGGTGGCCGAGCTCCTCAAGAACCTCCCGGGGGGCCAGCTGGGGTTCCTCCTCCTGGTGAACCTCTTCGTCTTCTTTCTGGCCTTTTTCCTGGACTACTTTGAGATCGCCTTCATCGTCCTCCCCCTCCTGGCCCCGGCGGTCAAGGCCATGGACATCAACCTCATCTACTTCGGCGTGCTCCTTGGGGTCAACCTGCAGACCTCCTTCATGCACCCGCCCTTTGGCTTTGCCCTCTTCTACCTGAGGAGCGTGGCCCCCAAGAGCGTGAGCACCGTGGACATCTACTGGGGGGCCGTCCCCTTCATCCTCATCCAGCTCCTCATGGTCCTGATCCTCCTCCTCTTTCCGGGCATCGTCTACGCCTTTATTGGCTAGAAGCGGCCAAGGAAGACCCCCCGGCCCCAAGGGCCGGGGGGAGCCTGGCTGCCCCTATACCGCCGGGAAGGCGAACTGCTCGTAGCCCAGCTCGGCCACGGCGAACCAGCGGTACTGCTCCTCCCGGAACTTCTTCCAGGCCGTGTAGACCTTCCTGTAGGTGGCGTCCTTGGCCGCCTCCTCCTCGTACCAGTCAAAGGCCGCCTTCTGGGCCGCCTTTAGGATCTCCGCGGGCCACTTCCGGAGCTTCACCCCGTTTTTGAGGAGGCGCTGGAGGGCCTCGGGGTTGACCTTGTCGTACTTGGCCAGCATGGTGAGGTTGGCCTCGGCGGCGGCCACCTCAAAGGCCTGCTGGTACTCCTTGGGCAGCTTCTGCCACTCCTTGAGGTTTACGTAGAAGGAGAGCTGGGGGCCGGGCTCCCAGAAGCCCGGATAGTAGTAATACTTGGCCACCTTGTAGAACCCTAGCTTCTCGTCGTCGTAGGGGCCCACCCACTCGGTGGCGTCAATGGTGCCCCGCTCCAAGGCCGGGTAGATGTCCCCGCCCGCCAGCACCTGGGGCACCACGCCCAGCCGGCTCATCACCTGGCCCCCGGGCCCGGGGATGCGCATCTTGAGGCCCTTGAGGTCGGAAAGCCCCTTGATCTCCTTGCGGAACCAGCCGCCCATCTGGGCCCCGGTGTTGCCCCCCGGGAACTGGATGATGCCGAAGTCGGCGAAGATGGAGCGGAAAAGCTCCAGCCCGCCCCCATAGTACATCCAGGCGTTCTGCTGCCTGGCGGTGAGGCCAAAGGGGACCGCGCAGTCGTAGGCCAGCACCTGGGCCTTGCCCACGTAGTAGTAGCTCGCCGTGTGCCCCGCCTCCACCGTGCCCTGCTGGACGGCGTCCATCACCTGGAGGCCCGGCACGATCTCCCCCGCCTGGTAGGGGCGGATCAGGAACTTGCCCCCGGTGAGGGCGGAAACCCGCTCCGCCAGGACCTCCGCCGCCCCGTAGATGGTGTCCAGGCTCTTGGGGAAGCTACTGGCCAGCCGCCAGCGCACCGTGGGGCTTCCCTGGGCGAAGACCGGGCCGAAGGCCGCGCTCGCCGCTACGCCGATACCCGCCTTCTTCAGAAAGTCGCGCCGCTTCATTTTGACCTCCTTCGCGGTCCGGGGGGATTATACCCTACCCCGGGGTCGGGTGCGCAAGCCCGGAGCGGCCGGGCTTCACCGCACGTAGAAGTAGGTCTCGGCCACGTCGTAGCGCCTGGCCCCCGAGGCCTCTATGTAGAGGCGAAGCCTTGCGTCCCAGTCGGTGTAGACCCCCTCGAGGCGGACCCTTGCGGGGGGCGGGCCCTCCGTGTAGACCGCCCGGACCCGGTGCAGGCCCCGGGGCAGGGTCAGGGTGTACCGGTAGGCCCCGGGGGGTAGGAGGTGGGTGCCCCGATCCAGGTAGAAGCGGTCCAGCTCGTAGGTGCGCCCGTCGGGGTCTAGGACCACCAGGCTCACCCATCCGGGTTGGTCCAGGGTGAGGAGGAACCGCACCTCCTCCCCCAGGAAGTAGGTGGCCCCCGCGCCCCGGTCCGGCTCAAAGCGCAGGATGGCCCCGCCAAAGTCCAGCCGGTAGGTCACGGAAAGCCCCTCCGGGTAAAGGGTCAGGGTGCAGGCGGAAAGGATGGCCGAAAGGGCCAGAAGGACAAACCGCATACCGCCCTCCTTTCCCCCTTAGCTTAGGCCGGGCAGGGCCTAGGGGGCTTCAGGAAACCTTAAGGGAGCCCGGGCCACGGGGGAAAACCGCCTGCGGTGCACGGGGGAGGGTCCCAGGGCGAGGAGGGCCTCCTGGTGCTCCGGGGTGCCGTACCCCTTGTGCCGGGCGAAGCCGTAGCCCGGGTAGAGGCGGTCCAGCTCGGCCATGATCCGGTCCCGGTGGACCTTGGCCAGGATGCTGGCTGCGGCCACGCTGGGGCTTTGTTCGTCCGCTTTGGGCGGGGCGAGGAGGGGCAGGGAGGTGGAAAGGCGGAGGTAGTCGGTGACCAGGGCCTCCGGGGCGAGGGAAAGCTGCCGTAGGGCCCTCTTTGCCGCGAGGAGGGTGGCCTTAAGGACGCCCAGCCGGTCCACCTCGGCCACCTCCGCCACCCCCAGGGCGTAGGCCAGGGCCGCTTCCCTCACCTTTTCCGCCAGGCGCTCCCTTTCCCGGGGGGAGAGGAGCTTGGAGTCCCGAAAGGGGTAGGTCCCCGGGGGCAGGACCACCGCCCCCACCACGATGGGCCCCGCCCACGCCCCCCGGCCCACCTCGTCCACGCCCGCCACCTTGAGGCCTTGGGCCCAGAACCCTTCCTCCAAGCAGGCCTTCGGGCCGTCCACGGCGGGATTATACGCCCGGGCCCTATAGACTGGACCCATGCGCCCAATCCTCCTCTTCCTCTTCGGGAGCCTGGCCTTGGCCCAGAGCTTCCTGGCCTCCACCCCCTTGGGCAGGGCGGAGGGGGTGTGGGAGGGCGGGGCCATCGCCTTTTACGGCCTCCCCTACGCCGAGGCGGGGCGCTTCCAGGCCCCAAGGCCTCTTCAGGCCTGGCCCCGGGGCGTGGGGCGGGAAAGGGTGGCCTGCCCCCAAGGTCCGGGGCTCACCGCCCGGCTCGGAAGCCCCATCCCGCCCCAGAGGGAGGACTGCCTGGTCCTGAACCTCTACCTTCCCCCCGAGGTCCCGCCTCCCGAGGGCTTCCCGGTCATGGTCTACCTGCACGGGGGCGGCTTCACCTCCGGGGCGGCGGCGGAGCCCCTCTACGCCGGCCACCGCCTGGCCCGGGAGGGGGTTGTGGTGGTAGCTCCCAACTACCGCCTGGGGCCTTTGGGCTTCCTCGCCCTTCCCGCCCTGGCCCAGGAGGACCCAAGGGCGGCTGGGAACTACGGGCTTTTGGACCTCTTGGAGGCCCTCCGCTTCGTCCGGAGGTACATCCGTTACTTCGGTGGGAATCCAGAAAACGTTACCCTCTTCGGGGAGTCCGCCGGAGGAATGCTGGTCTGCACCCTTCTCGCCGTGCCGGAGGCGAGGGGGCTTTTCCACAAGGCCATCCTCCAGTCGGGGGGGTGCGGCTACGCCAGGCCCCTGGAAGCGGACCTCGCCTACGGCGAGGCCTGGGCCAAGGCGAAGGGCTGCGATCCCAAGGACCTCGCCTGCCTTCGGGCGCTTCCTTTGGAGCGCCTCCTCCCCGAGGCGCCCACCCTGGAGGCTGCGGCCCGCTTTCTGGCCCGGCCTGCGGTCTTCCGGGTGGGGCCTTTCAAGCCCCACCTCTCCCCCCTCCTGCCCCAGGACCCCCGGGAGGCCCTAGGGGAGGGGAGGGCGGCGGGCCTCCCCCTCATCGCCGGGGCCAACGCCGAGGAGGTAGCCCTCCCCGCCCTCAACGGGCTCCTCGCCCCCGGGAGCTTTGACGAGGCCAGGAGGTGGCTCCAGGAATCGGGGCTTTCCCCGGAAAAGGCGGCGGAGCTCCTCGCCTCCTACCGGAGGCGCACCCCGGACCCCAAGGCCGCCTGGGGGGAGGTGCAGACCGACCTCACCCTCCTCTGCCCCTCCCTGAAGGCCGCCCGCCTCCAGGCCCCCCACGCCCCCACCTACGGCTACCTCTTCACCTTCCGGGTGCCGGGGTTTGAGGGCCTTGGGGCCTTCCACGGGCTGGAGCTCGCCCCCCTCTTTGGGAACCTCGAGGCCATGCCCTTCCTACCCCTCTTCCTGGGAAGGGAGGCCAGGGAGCGGGCCGAGCGCCTGGGGAGGTGGATGCGCCGCTATTGGACGGGCTTTGCCAGGGAAGGGGAGCCTGGGGGATGGCCCCGCTGGCCCCTCTACCGGGAGGGCTTCGTCCTACGCCTGGACGATCCCGTAGGCCTCCTCCCCGACCCCTACGAGGAGCGGTGCCGTCTTCTGGAGCGGCTTGGGCTACTATAGCCCTATGCGCGCCACCTGCCCCTTGGACTGCCCGGACGCCTGCCGCCTCCTCCTCACCTTGGAGGAGGGCAGGCTGGTGAAGGTGGAGGGCGACCCCCGCCACCCCGTCACCCGGGGCTTCGCCTGCGCCAAGACCTACCGCTACCCGGAACGGGTGAAGGCCAGGCTTCTCTTTCCCCTGCGCCGGGTGGGGCGGAAGGGGGATGGGCGCTTTGCGCGGGTCTCCTGGGAGGAGGCCTTGGACGAGATCGCCGAAAGGCTCAAAAGGGTCCTGGACCAGGAGGGGGGCGAGGCCGTGCTCCCCTACCACTACGCCGGGACCATGGGCCTCATAGAGAACCAGCACCCCCTGGCCTTCTTCCGGGCCATCGGGGCCTCGGAGCTTCTGGAGACCATCTGCGCCACGGCGGGGAGCGCCGCCTGGGAGATGACCTATGGCCCCCGCCTCGCCCCGGACCCCGAGGAGGTCCCCGAGGCCCGCTACGTCCTCCTTTGGGGCATCAACAGCCTCTCCACGAATAGCCACCTCACCCCCTTCCTCAAGGAGGCGAGGAGGCGGGGGGCCAAGGTGGTCCACATAGACCCCTACGAAAACCTCACCTCCCGCTTCGCCGACCTTCACCTCAAGCTCCGCCCCGGCACCGACGCCGCCTTGGCCTACGCCTTGGCCCACGTCCTCTTCCGGGAGGGGCTTGTGGACTGGGATTACCTGGAGAAGGCGGCGGTGGGCCTCGAGGCCTACCGGAAGGAGGCGGAGAGGTGGACCCCCGAAAGGGCCAGCGCCCTCACCGGCCTTCCCGTGGAGGCCATCCTTCGCCTGGCCCGGGAGATGGGGGAGGCCAAGCGGGTCTTCCTCCGGGTGGGCTACGGCATGACCCGCCACCCGGGAGGGGGCAACGCCCTTCGCGCCGTGATCCTTCTTCCCGCCCTCCTCGGGGCCTGGCGCTACCCGGGGTGCGGGGCCATGCTCTCCACCAGCGGGGCCTTCCCCCTCCACAAGCGCTTCCTCGGAGGGCGGCACCTCCTGGAGGGGAGCCATCCCCACAAGGGCTACTTCCGGCCCAACCCCAAGGCGCGGGCCATCAACATGAACCAGCTCGGCACCGCCCTCACCGAGCTCAAGCCCCCCATCCGCGTCCTCTTCGTCTTCAACACCAACCCCCTGGTGGTGGCCCCCAATACGGGGAAGGTGAAGGCGGGGCTAGAACGGGAGGACCTCTTCACCGTGGTCCTGGAGCAGGTGATGACCGAAACCGCCCACTTCGCCGACTACCTCCTCCCCGCCACCTTCTTCTACGAGCACCCCGACCTTTACACGAGCTACGGCCACTACTACCTCTCCTGGAACGAGCCTTTGGCCCCTCCGGAAGGGGAGGCCCGCCCCAACACCTGGGTCTTCCGGGAGCTAGCGAAGAGGCTCGGCCTGAAGGAGCCCACCCTCTACTGGACCGCCGAGGAGGTGGCGGAAAGCCTCCTTGCCTCGGACCACCCCTACCTGGAGGGCATCACCCTGGAGAGGCTCAAGCGGGAGGGCTTCGTGAAGCTCAACCTCCCCAAGCCCTTCCTCCCCTTCGCCGAAGGCCCGGTGCGCTTCAGCCCCCCGCCGGAGGTGATCCCCACCGAGCCCCTGCCGGACTACCCCCTGATCCTCCTCACCCCCCCGGCCCACCGCTTCCTGAACACCACCTACGGGAACGTGGAGGCCCTGGTGGAGGCGGAAGGCGGGGAGCCCAGGCTCCTCATCCACCCCGAGGACGCCGAGGCGCGGGGGATCCAAAGCGGCATGCTCGTCCACATCCGCTCCCCGTGGGGAAGGATCACGAGGAAAGCGGTGGTGAGCGAGGCCCCCATCCCGGGGACGGTGGTCCTCGAGGGCACCTGGTGGGAGAAGTGGGCCCCGGACGGCAAAGGCGTGAACCACCTCACCTCGGAAAGGCTTACCGATCTGGGCGGCGGGAGCACCTTCCACTCCACCCCCGTGGAGGTGGAGTCCCTTAGGCTGGCCTAGGGCGCGAGATTTGCGCCCAGGCTACACTCCTGCTACCCTGAATGGGTGCGCGAGGACCTGCCCAAGAAGCGCTCCCTGGCCCTGGCCGCCTGGGGGGAGGAGGGGCTTCTTTTGGTCCTCCGCCCCCAGGACGACCCCGAGTTCCCCGGGGCCTGGGGCTTGCCGGCGGTGAGCCTGGAGCCGGGGGAGACCCTGGAGGAGGCCGCCCACAGGGTCGCCCAGGAGAAGCTTTCCGCCCGGGTGGCCGGGCCCGGGCCCTTGGCCTGCGGCCACGAGGAAAGGTCCAGCTACCGCCTGGAGCTTTGGGTCTACGAGGCCCGCCTTCTCTCTCCGCCCCAGCTTCCCGAGCCCAAGCCGGGCAGGACCTACTACACCGCCTTCCGCTTCGGGCGCCCTGAGGACCTAAAGGAGGCCGCCAGAAGGGGCTCCTTGTGCAGCCGGCTCTACCTGGCGGTGAAGGGGCTTTGCCCCTGAAAGGCCATGGAAACCCTGCTTTTGGTGAACCTGTTCCACGAGCTCGCCCTAAAAGGGAAGAACCGCCCCCTCTTCCTCAAGCGGGCCAAGGCCCACGTGGCGCGGGCCCTGAAGGGCCTGGGGGCGGCCCTGGAGGGGGAGTGGCCCATGGCCCTCCTCTTCCGCCTGCCCGAGGAGGCCTGGCCCGAGGCCAGAACCCGCCTCCAGGACACCCTGGGGGTGGAGGGCTTCGCCCGGGTTCTCCGCACCCCGGCGGACCTCAAGGCCCTGAAGGGGGCCTTGGAGGAGGCCCTGAAGGGCGAGACCTTCCGGAGCTTCCGCATCACGGCCAAGCGCTCGGACAAGGCCTTTCCCCTCACCTCCCCTGAAGTGGAGCGCCTCCTCGGGGCCTTCGTCCAGGAGAGGACGGGGGCCGAGGTGCGCCTTAAGGGGGCGGAGCGGGAGTTCGTGGTGCGCCTCCTCCCCGGGGCCGCCCTCCTGGAGGTGGAGCGGCGCGCGGGCCTGGGCGGCCTTCCTCCCGGGGTCTCGGGGCGGGTGGTGGCCCTCCTCTCCGGGGGGATTGACTCCCCCGTGGCCGCCTACCGCCTCATGCGCCGGGGGGCGGAGGTGGTCCTCGTGCACTTCCACCCCTTCCCCCTCCTCTCGGGGGCGAGCCGGGAGAAGGCGAAGGCCCTTGCCGAGCGCTTGGTGCGCTTCCAGCACCGCCTCAGGCTCCACCTCGTCCCCTTCAGCGAGGTCCAGCGGCACATCCTGGTGGAGGCTCCTGCGGCCTACCGGGTGGTCCTCTACCGCCGCTACATGCTGAGGATCGCCGAGGCCATCGCCAGGGAAGAGGGCGCCCTGGCCCTGTGCACCGGGGACAGCCTGGGCCAGGTGGCCTCCCAGACCCTGGAGAACCTCCACGCCGTAAACCAGGCGGCTACCCTCCCCGTCTTCCGGCCCCTCATCGGGTGGGACAAGCAGGAGATCATGGCCGAGGCCAAGCGCATCGGCACCTACGAGACCTCCATCCTCCCCGACGAGGAGTGCTGCACCCTCTTCGCCCCCAGGCACCCCGTGACCCGGGCGGACCTGGGGGTGGTCCTAAAGGCCGAGGCCCGCCTGCCCGCGGGGGAGCTCATGGCCCTGGCCCTAAAAGGGCGGGAGGTCTTCACCTACGCCTGGCCGGGAAAAAGGCTCGAGGGCGCCTCTATAATGGAGCATGGACCTGCTTGAGGCCAAGCACCTTTTGGACCTGGGGCGGACCACCCCCCTCGCCCTTCTGGAGGAGGCCCTGGAAAGGGCCCGGGCCTACGAGGACCGGAACGCCCTCGCTTACCTGGACGAGGAGGCGGCCCGTAAGGAGGCGGAGGTCCTCACGGAGGAGCTCAAGCGGGGCCAGGTGCGGGGGCCGCTGCACGGCCTCCCCCTCACCGTGAAGGACCTCTTCCCTGTGAAGGGCATGCCCACCCGGGCTGGGACCCGTGCCCCCCTGCCTCCCCTCCCCGAGGAGGCGGTGGCCGTGCGGCGCCTGAGGGAGGCGGGGGCCCTCCTCTTTGCCAAGGCCAACATGCACGAGATCGCCCTGGGCATCACCGGGGAGAACCCCTGGACGGGGCCGGTGCGGAACGCCCTGGACCCCAGCCGCCAGGCCGGAGGCTCTAGCGGCGGGAGCGCCGTGGCCGTGGCCCTGGGGATTGGCCTTGCTTCCCTAGGCTCGGACACCGGAGGGTCCATCCGCATCCCTGCCGGCTTCAACGGCGTGGTGGGCTTCAAGCCCTCCTACGGCCGGGTGAGCTTGGAGGGGGCCCTTCCCCTCTCCCGCTCCACGGACCACGCGGGCCCCCTGGCCAAGACGGTGCGGGACGCCCACTTCCTCACGGAGATCCTGGCGGGGGAGAGCCTTCCCCTGGAGGGCCCCCAGAACCCCGTCTTCGGGGTCCCCCTGGACTTCCTGGAGGGGAGGCTCGGGACGGGGGTGCGCCGGGCCTTTGAGGAGCTTTTGGAGGCCCTTCCTCGGCTTCGGGCCGGGGTGAAGGAGGTTTCCCTTCCCCTCAAGGGGGTCTACGAGGTCTACACCCGCCTGGTGCGCTACGAGGCGGCCCGGATCCACGAGAAGGCCCTTAAGGAGCACCCCGAGGGCTTCTCCGAGAAGGTGCGGGAGGCGCTTCTCTCAGGTCTTGCCCTCACGGAGAAGGACTACCGGGACGCCGTGGCGGAGCGGGAGGTTCTGCGGTTAGAGCTGGTGAAGGCCCTGAGGGGGGTGGACGCCCTCCTCCTTCCCGTCCAGCCCCTCCCCGCGCCCCCCCTGGGCACAGAGGAGGTGGAGCTGGAGTCGGGGAGGAAGAGCCACCGCGAGGCCTTCATCACCCTCACCCTTCCCTTCAGCCTCCTCGGCGTGCCCACCCTTGCCCTGCCCTTCGCCCGGGTGGAGGGGATGCCCGTGGGCCTGCAGGTGGTGGGGCCCTACGCCGAGGACGGGAGGGTGCTCGCCATCGGGGGCTGGCTCGAGGCCCGGCTAGGTTAGCCACAGGTAAAGGAGGGCTAGGGAGAAGAGGGAGAGGGGAAGCCCGAAGCGGAGGTGCTCCAGGAGGCCCACCCGCACCCCCTCCCGCCCCGCCCCCTCGGCTACGATGAGGTTGGCCACGCTGGCGAGCAGGGTGAGGTTCCCCGCCAGGGTGCTCCCCCCGGCGAGGAGGAGCCAGCCCCGCTCGTCGTGGACCAAAGGCGCGAGGAGGAGGACGGCCGGCACGTTGGAGACCAGGAGAGAAAGGCCCGTGGCGGCGAAAAGAAGCCCCAAGGGATTGGCGGCCAGGGGGAGGAGGGCCTCCGCGAGGCCAAGCCTCCTCACCCCCTCCGTCACCACGAAAAGCCCGCTGAACATCACCAGGAGCTCCCAGTCCACCCTCAAGAAGTAGCGCTCGGAGCGGAGCCTCCGGCTGAGGAGGAGAAGCCCCGCCGCCACTAGGGCCCCCTGGGCCATGGGGTAGCCGAGGAGGAAGGCCAAAAGAAGCCCCGAGGCCACGAGAAGCCCCTTGCGGAGAAGCGCCCTGTGGAGGCGGTAACGCAAGGGAGGTAGAGGGGGCAAGGGCCTTAGGGACCGCACCTCGGGGAAGAGGAGGGCGAGGAGTCCCACCTGCAGGGCGAGGCCCAGGAAGGCCACGGGGAAAAGGGCCCGGAGGAAGTCCAGGTAGCCGATCCCCGAGAGGCTTGCCACCAGGATGTTCTGGGGGTTGCCCGTGGGGGTCATGAGGCTTCCCGTGTTCACCGCCCCCATGAGGGCGAGGAGGTAGGGCAAAGGGTTCAGGCCCAGGCCTCGGGCGAGGCGGAGGACAAGGGGGGTGAGGAGGAGGGCCATGGTGTCGTTGAGGAAGAGGGCGGAAAGCCCCCCCGCTCCGAAGGAGAGGAGGACGAGGAGGGAAAAGGGCGTGCGGGCGAAGCGGAGGAGGCCTTGGGCGGCCAGGGGGAAGAAGCCCGCATAGCCCAGGTGAGCGTTTAAGACCATGACCCCGAAGAGGAAGACGAGAGTGGGGGCGTCCAGGGCCTGCCAGGCCTCCTTCAGGTCCAGTTCCCCGAGGAGCACAAGGAGGCTCGCCCCCACCAGGGCCACCCCGGCCCGGTTCATCCGGTACCCCGGAAGCCCTCCAAGGGCGAGGCCCAGGTAGGTAAGGAAGAGGACGAGGAGGCTAAGGGTTTCCCGAAGGACCATAGAGTCTGGCCGTAAGCCTCCCCTTCACCCGGGGCCACTCCTCCTTGAGGATGCTGTAGAACACGTCGTCCCGGAAGCTCCCGTCGGGAAGCCTGCGGTGCCTTCGCAACACCCCTTCCCGTACCGCTCCTAGGGCCTCCAGGGCCTTTTGGCTCCGCTCGTTTCTCAGGTCCACCTTGAACTGGACCCGTTCCGCCTCGAGGACCTCAAAGGCGTGGCGGAGGAGGAGGTACTTGGCCTCCTTGTTGGCCGGGCTTCCCCAGTAGGGCTTAAAAACCATGGTGCCGATCTCCAGCCTCCCGTGCTCGGGCTCGGGGGCGATCACGGAGATCCGCCCGGCCACCGCTTCCCCTAGGAGGATGGCCCAGTTCACCCGGCCGGGCTCCGCGAGGAGCCCCTCCAGGTGGGCCCGTAGGGCCTCTTCCAGGGGCTCTCCGGCCCTGGGGGCGCGGCTTAGGAAGCGGTAGACCTCGGGGTCAAAGTGGCGGAGGAAGTGGGGAAGGTGGGCGAGGCCAAGGGGCTCCAGGCGCACGTAGCGCCCGGTGAGGACCTCGGGGAAGGTCCACATGGCACCATTATCCTGGAAGGGTGGACCCCCTGGAAGAGGTTTTGGCCCTCCTCAAGCTGCCCCACCGGGGAAGCGCCACCCCCCTCGAGGCCGAGGCCTTCCGCAGGCTCCGGGCCTTCCTGGAGGCGAGAGGAGTGAGGCCCCTGGAGATCCCCTTCCGAGGCGTGCCAAGCTACGGTCCCGAGCTTCTCGCCCTTAGCCTCCTCCTAGGCCTCGGCTTCCTCTCCCCCCTCTTGCCCCTGGCGGGGGCCATAGGCTTCTACCTCTACTTCACGGGCAGGCGGCCCTGGGGGCGGCTCCTGGACCGCCACCCCTCGCGAAGCCTCCTCGCCTGGAAGGGGGAGGGGGAAAGGGCCCTCGTCCTCATGGCCCACGTGGACACGGCCAAGACCCACTTCCTCTACCACCCGAGGCGGGTCAGGGGCTTCCGGCGGGCCTTCCTCCTGAACGCCCTCCTCGCCTTTCTCTCCCCCCTCCTCGCCCTCACCCCCCTGAAGTGGCCCCTAAGCCTCTACTTCCTCCTCCAGGCCGCCCTCCTTCTCCACCGGGAGCTTTCCGCCCCCTACGTGGAGGGAGGGAACGACAACGCAAGCGGCGTGGCCGTGGCCACGGCTCTCTTCCTGGAAACCGTCCCCCCGCCTGGCTTCCGGCTCGGCCTTGCCCTCACGGGATGCGAGGAGGTGGGGGCTCTGGGGGCCAAGGCCCTCCTTCCCCACCTGCCCCAGGGGACGCTTGTTCTTAACCTGGACAACGTGGGCCGGGGGGAGCTCTTCTACGCCGAGGGGGAGGGGATGCTCGGCTACGTCCCCTATCGGGGGCCCCTCCTCGAGGCCGCCCGCAGGACCCCCGGGGCGCGGCCCCTGCGCTACCGCCTGGCCTACTTTGACGCCCTGCCCCTAGCGCAAAAGGGCTTCCCCACCCTCACCCTCGTCCGCCTGGAGGGAGGCGTCCCCCCGGACTGGCACTGGCCCACGGACACTTTCGCCCGTCTGGACCCCCGGGCCCTTGCGGCAACCCTGGGCTACGGCCGGGCCCTGCTTGCCGCCCTTTTTGCAAGCCCGGGAGGGGCCCGCCCTCCCGTTGTGGTACCTTGAGGGCAATGTTCCGCGTGGGCATCCTCACCGTGTCCGACAAGGGCTACCGGGGAGAGCGAGAGGACACCGCCCACCTGGCCCTGCGGGAGGCCCTGAAGGGGGGGCCCTACGAGGTGGTGGCCTACGAGATCGTTCCCGACGAGCCCCCCATGATCAAGCGGGTGCTCCGGCTCTGGGCCGACCGGGAGGGGCTGGACCTCATCCTCACCTGCGGGGGGACGGGCCTGGGCCCCCGGGACCGCACCCCCGAGGCCACCCGGGAGGTCCTGGAGCGGGAGGCCCCGGGCCTCCCCGAGCTCATGCGCCTCAAGGGCCTGGAGAAGACCCCCATGGCCGCCCTCTCCCGGGGGGTGGCGGGGGTTCGGGGCAAGGCCCTCATCGTCAACCTCCCGGGAAGCCCTAAGGGCGCCAGGGAGTCCCTGGAAGCCCTCTTGCCCGTCCTGCCCCACGCCCTCTCCCTGGTCACGGGCAAGGCCTGGCCGGAGGGGGCCCATGGATAGGGTGCCCGAGCCCTCCGTCTTCCTGGTGGTGGACGAGGCCAAGCGCAAGGCGAGGGAGAAGGGCGTAAGGTTTTTAGACCTCTCCATCGGCTCCACCGACCTCCTTCCCCCGAGGGCGCCCTTGGAAGCCCTTCGGGAGGCCCTCGAGGACCCCTCCACCTACGGCTACTGCCTGAAAAGCGGCACCCTTCCCTTCCTGGAGGCGGCCTGCCGCTGGTACGAGGAAAGGTACGGGGTGCGCCTGGACCCCAGGCGGGAGGCCCTCGCCCTCATCGGGAGCCAGGAGGGCCTCGCCCATCTCCTCCTTGCCCTCACGGAGCCCCATGACCTCCTCCTCCTTCCCGAGGTGGCCTACCCGAGCTACTTCGGGGCGGCCCGGGTGGCCTCCCTAAGGACCTTTTTGGTCCCCTTGCGCCAGGACGGCCTCGCCGACCTGAAGGCGGTGCCGGAGGGCGCGTGGCGGGAGGCCAAGGTCCTCCTCCTCAACTACCCCAACAACCCCACGGGGGCCGTGGCCGACTGGGCCTACTTTGAGGAGGCCCTGGCCCTCGCCCGGAAGCACGGCCTCTGGCTGGTCCACGACAACCCCTACGTGGACCAGGTCTATGACGGGGAGGCCCCCTCCCCCCTGGCCCTCCCCGGGGCCAAAGAGCGGGTGGTGGAGCTCTTCTCCCTCTCCAAGAGCTACAACCTGGCGGGCTTCCGCCTGGGCTTCGCCCTGGGGAGCGAGGAGGCCATCGGGCGCTTGGAGCGGGTTAAGGGGGTCATAGACTTCAACGCGTACGCGGGAATCCTCCGCATGGGGGTGGAGGCCCTGAAGACCCCCCGGGAGACCACCCGGGGCTACGCCTGGGTCTACCGGGAACGGGCCTTGGGGATGGCCGAGGCCCTTCGGGGGGCCCTAAGCCTCCTTCCCCCCAGGGCCACCATGTACCTCTGGGGGAGGCTTCCTGAGGGGGTGGACGACCTGGAGTTCGCCCTAAGCCTCGTGGAACAGGGGGTGGCCCTCGCCCCTGGGCGGGGGTTCGGGCCCGGGGGGAGAGGGTTTGTCCGCATCGCCCTGGTGCGGCCTTTGGAGGAGCTCCTCGAGGCCGCCCGGGTCCTGCGGGCGGCCCTCACCCCGTGAAGAGGCTCTAGAGGGGGTAGCCCCGTCCCTTAGCGGTGCGTCGGGCGGGTGTAGCCCCTGGGGTGGCCCTTCCTTAGGCGGAGCCGGGCCGGACCTCCTGTAGCCTGGGGCGTGAGGGCCGGGCGAAGGCCCCTATCCGCCATGGTGCGCGCCAAGCGCCTCTCGGACGGTACCCCCACGGAACCCCTCCCCACGGGGGTCTGGGTGGACGTGGAGGCCCCCACCCCCGAGGAGCTCGCCCGCCTCCAGGAGCGCTACCCCCTCAATCCCCTGGCCCTGGAGGACGCCCGGGAGAAGGGCCATTGGAGCCGGTTTGAGGCCTATCCCGAGCACCTTTTCCTGATCCTCGTGCTGGAGGTGCACCCTTCCGCGCAGGGCAACCGCCTCAACCGGGTGGTCCAGGCCCTCACCGTCATCTCCGTGCTCTTCCTGCCCATGAGCCTTTGGGCCGGCATCTACGGCACAAACTTTGACACCTTTACCGAGTACCACTGGCCCCTGGGGCGGGTCTACTTCTGGGGAGGCCTCGCCCTCATCGGGGGAAGCCTGGCCTGGTGGATGAAGCGCCGGGGGTGGTGGTAGCCCGCCTCACTGCCACCTCGCCTCGGGGGGAAGCCCTCTAAGCCTCCGCAGGACCTCCCCCACCAGGTAGAGGCTTCCCGCCACCACCACGCGGTCCGCAAGCCCGAAGGCCCGCTCCAGGGCCCGCATGGGGTCCTCCTCCACCCAGGCCCCGGGGAAGAGGGGGAGGAGGGCCTGGGGCTCCTGGGCGCGGGGGGAGGCGTAGCGGGTGAGCACCACGGGGCCGAGGCCCCGTAGGGCCTCGGCCATGCCTTGGTGGTCCTTCTCCCGGCTGAAGCCGAGGACCAAGGCGGCGGGCAGGAGGCCGTGGAAGCGTAAGGCCTCCCGGAGGGCGAGGGCGCCTTCTGGGTTGTGGGCCCCGTCCAGGAGAAGCTCCTTACCGCCCAAGGGGAGGCGCTGGAGCCGCCCCGGGTTTTCCGCCCGGGCCACGCCCCGGGCCACCGCCTCCCAGCCCGCCCCGAGGAGGCGGCCCGAAAGGGCGGCCAGGGCCAGATTTTCCGCCTGGTGGGGGCCGAGGAGGGAGGCATTGAGCCTGAGGGCCTCCCCGGTCCTCTCCAGGCGCAGGGTGAAGGCGAGGCCCCCCGCCAAGGCCTCCACCCCCTCTACCTGAAAGTCCTCCCCCAGAACCCAAAGGGGCGTCTCCCGGGCCCTGGCCTCCGCCTTTAGGGTCCAAAGCCCCTCCCCCCGGGCGGCGGTGAGGGCGGGGACGCCCTTTCGCAGGATCCCCGCCTTCTCCCGGGCCACATCTTGGAGGGTGGGGCCCAGGACCTCGAGGTGGTCGTGCCCCACGTTGGTCACCACGGAGAGCGCGGGCTCGGCGGCGTTGGTGGCGTCCAGCCGCCCCCCCATCCCCACCTCCAAGACGGCGAACTCCACCCCCTCCCGGGCGAAGTGGAGGAGGGCAAGGGCGGTGGCGATCTCAAAGAAGCTCGCCCCCAAGGCCTCCGCGTGGGGGCGTACCTCCTCCAGGAGGGCGAGGAGGCTTCCCTCGGGAATGGGCTTTCCCAGGACCTGGATGCGCTCGGAGAAGTCCACCAGGTGGGGGCTGGTGTAGAGGCCCACCTTGAGCCCTGCCTCCTCCAGGATGGCGGCCAAGGCCCGGGCGGTGCTTCCCTTGCCGTTCGTCCCCCCTATGAGGGCCACGGGGTAGGCGGCCTCCGGGTTGCCCAGGCGGGCGAGGAGGCCTCGGATGCGCTCCAGGCCGGGGGCGAACATCCCCTGGCGGGCGAAAAGCCAGGAGAGGGGGTTCATCTAGCCCTTGAGGGCGGCCTTGCACCGGGGGCAGAGGCCCCGGTAGGTGACCTCCACGCTCCGGACCTCCAGCTCAGGGTGGGCCTGCTGGGCCGGGGTCATCAGGTCGGGCAGGGTGGGCTCCAGGTCCACGATGGCCCCACACCCCTCGCAGATGAGGTGCAGGTGGGGGTGGAGGTGGGCGTCGTACCGGGTGGCCTCCCCCGCCCGGGTGATGGGGACCAGGTGGCCTTCGGCCACCAGGGCCTCCAGGGTCCGGTAGACGGTGGCCAGGCTCACCCGGGGCACCAGCTTGCGCACCTCCTGGTAGATCCAGGCGGCGTCGGGGTGGTGATGGGCCCGTTGCACCACCTCGAGGACGGCCTTACGCTGGCGGGTCAAGCGCTTCAGCGCCATCGCCCCCACTATACCCCAAACCGGGGGGAATCTCCAGTTAGGCTATCGGATTTGCCCCAAAAGCTCCCGTCCCCCTTGCTCCAGGATGTCCTGGGCGAGCTCCAGACCCAACTCCTCGGCTTCTGAGGCCTCGCCCTCAATCTCGGCCCGGATGAAGCTCTTGCCGTCGGGGGAGAAGAGGGCCCCTTCCAGGAAGAGGGTGCCGTCTTCCTCCACCTGGGCCAGGGCCCCCACCGGGGCCAGGCACCCCGCCCCCAGGCCCCTCAGAAAGGCCCGCTCCGCCCGCACCCGGTCGTAGGAGGGGTGGTGGTGCAAGGCGTAGCAGAGCTCCTCCGCCAGGTCGTCCCCCTGGCGCACCTCCAGGGCCAGGGCGCCCTGCCCGGGGGCGGGGAGCATGACCTCGGGCTCCAGGAACTGGTCTATGCGGTTCCTGAGGTCCAGCCGGATGAGCCCTGCCGCCGCCAGGACGATGCCGTCGTACTCCCCGTTGCCCAGGGCGGCGAGGCGGGTGTCCACGTTGCCCCGGAGGTCCTTGACCACGAGGTCCGGCCGGTAGGCGAGGATCTGCGCCTTGCGCCGGACCGAGCTCGTCCCCACCACCCCCCCGGGGGGGAGGTCCTCGAGGCGCTTATAGGCCTTGCCCAAGAAGGCGTCCCGGGGGTCCTGGCGCCGGGGGATGGCGGCGATCTTAAGCCCCGGGGGCTCCTCCGTGGGCAGGTCCTTGAGGGAGTGGACGGCGATGTCAATCTCCCGGGAGAGCAGGGCCTCCTGGAGCTCTTTGACGAAGATGGCCTGCTCCCTAGGGCTTGCCCCCTGGTCCCCCCGGGTCCTCACCGTCTTCACCTTGAACTCCGCCTCCGGCCAGCTCTCCTTAAGGCGCTCCACCACGAAGCGGGTCTGGGCCAGGGCCAGGGTGCTGCCCCGGGTTCCCACCACGATGACGCGCATACTTTCCCATACTACACGAGGAGCCCGGAAGGCCTATTCCAGGGCCAGGCCCACGGGGTCCTCGAGGAGCCCCGCCAGGTGGCGGCAGAAGCGGGCGGCCTCCGCCCCGTCTATGAGCCGGTGGTCGTAGGTGAGGCCGAAGGGCATGAGGAGGCGGGGCACGAAGGCCTCCTTCTCCGCGTCCCATACGGGCTTCACCTGGGAGCGGGACACCCCGAGGATGGCCACCTCGGGCCAGTTGACGATAGGGGTGAAGCCCACGCCCCCGATCCCCCCCAGGTTGGAGAGGCTGAAGGTGCCCCCCTGCATCTCCTCGGGGGTGAGCTTCCTCTCCCGGGCCCTCTCGGACAGGGCCTGGAGCTCCCTGGCCAGGGCGAGGACCCCCTTCTTGTCCACGTCCCGGATCACCGGCACCAGGAGGCCGTGGGGGGTGTCCACCGCCACCCCGATGTGCACGTAGTCCTTGTAGATGACCTCCTGCCTTTCCGGGTCAAGGGAGGCGTTGAACTTGGGGTAGGCCCTCAGGGTGAGGGCCAGGGCCTTGAGGAGGAAGGCGGTGAGGGTGAGGCGGAAGCCCCGTTCCTCGGCCTTCTTGGCGTAGCGCTTGCGCAAGGCCTCCAGCTCGGTGATGTCCGCCTCGTCAAAGTGGGTCACCATGGGCACCTGGGCCCAGGCCTGGGCCATGGCCCTCGAGGTGGCCTTGCGCACCCCGCTCATGGGCTCACGGCGCACCGGCCCCCACTGGCCGAAGTCGGGGAGCCTGGGCGCAGGGGGCAGAGGCTCGGAGGGGCGCGGGGTCTCCAGAAGCCCCGCTGCCCGCCGCACATCCTCTTCGGTGATCCGCCCCGCGAGCCCCGTGCCCTGCACCTTCAGGATGTCCACCCCGAGCTCCCGGGCAAGCCGCCTTACCGAAGGGGCGGCGGGGACGAGGCGGCGCTCCCCGGGTTCCGGAGCGGGCGGGGAAGCCGCCGCTACCGGAGGGGGCTCGGCGGGAGAAGCCCCCCGGGAAGAGGCCTGGTCCTCCTTGGCCTTGGGCGGGGCCTCCGCATCTACCGCGGCCAGCTCCAGGAAGGGCTGGCCCGGCCTTACCTCCTCGCCCACCCTGACCAGGACCCGCTTCACCACCCCGCCCACCTCCGCGGGCACCTCCATCACCGCCTTGTCCGTTTCCAGCTCCAAGAGGGGCTGGCCCGGGGCCACAGGGTCCCCCTCCTTCACCAGGACCCCCACCACCGTGGCCTGCGTGACGTTATCCCCCAGTTCGGGAAGCCTAAGCTCCATGCTCCCTCCTCACCGCCTGTGGGGCGGCACCTCCTCCAGGCTAAGCCCAAACCGCTGCCTGGCCTCCTCCAGGACCGCGGCCGCAAGCCCCCCGCCCTCCACCAGGAGGACGAGGGCGGCGTAGGCGATGTGCCGGGCGTCCACCTCAAAGAAATCCCGAAGGGCCTCCCGGGTGTCGGAGCGGCCGAAGCCGTCCGTCCCCAGGGCCAGGAAGGGCCGGTTCAGGTAGTCCCGGACCAGGTTGGGCAGGGCCTTGAGGTAGTCCGTGGCCGCCACCACGGGTCCCTCGTGCCCCTCGAGGGCCTCGGCCACGTAGGGCCTGCGGGGCCTGCCGAGGAGCCAGCCTTCCCTTTCCGCCTCTAGGGCGTCCAGGTAGAGGGCCTTGTAGCTGGTGGCGCTCCAGACGTCCGCCACCACCCCGAACTCCTGGAGGAGCTCCTGGGCCTTCAGGGCCTCGTTCAGGATGGACCCCGAGCCCCAAAGCTGCACCCTTAGGCCTTGCCCTTCCCCGGGGCGGAAGAGGTAGAGCCCCTTGAGGATGCCCTCCCGGATCCGGTCCTTGGGCTCGGGCATGGGGGGGTGGGGGTAGTTCTCGTTGGCGATGGTGAGGTAGTAGAAGGTGTCCTCTCCCTCCCGGTACATGCGCCTGAGGCCGTCCTCCAGGATCACCGCCAGCTCAAAGGCGTAGGCGGGGTCGTAGGCCCTGAGGGTGGGGGCGGCCAGGGCGTAGACGTGGCTTTGGCCGTCCTGGTGCTGGAGCCCCTCCCCGAGGAGGGTGGTGCGCCCCGCGGTGGCCCCCATGAGGAAGCCCCGGGCGCGCTGGTCGGCCGCGGCCCAGACCAGGTCCCCGATCCTTTGCAGGCCGAACATGGAGTAGGTGAGGAGGAAGGGGATGGTGGGGATGCCCCAGTGGGCGTAGGCGGTGCCCGCGGCGATGAAGTCGGCCATGGCCCCGGCCTCGGTGATGCCCTCCTCCAGGATCTGCCCTTCCTTGCTCTCCCGGTAGGTGGTGAGGGTGCCGGCGTCCACGGGGATGTAGAGCTGCCCCTGGGGAGAGTAGATCCCCACCTGGGCGATCAGGGCCTCCATGCCAAAGGTCCGGGCCTCGTCCGGCACGATGGGCACGATGAGCTTCCCGACCACCGGGTGGCGGAGCAGCTTGGCGAGGATGCGCACGAAGGCCATGGTGGTGGAGATGGCCCGCCCCCCGGAGCCCTCGTAGAACTCCTGGAAGAAGTCTTCCCCGGGGACCTCGAGGCCTCCCTGGAAGCGCACCCGGCGCTCGGGCACGAACCCCCCCAGGGCCTTCCTGCGCTCCAGGGTGTACCGCACCTCGGGGGAGTCCGGCCCCGGGTGGTAGTAGGGAAGCTCCCCTAGCCTCTCCTCGGGGATGGGGATCCCCAGGAAGGCGCGGGCCTCCTTCAGGTCCTCGTCGGTGAGCTTCTTCACCTGGTGGGCCACGTTCTTGGCCATGGCCGTGGGGCCCATGCCGTACCCCTTGATGGTGCGGGCGAGGATGACCACGGGGCTGCCCTTGTGCTCAAAGGCGGCCTTGTAGGCGGCGTAGATCTTCCTAAGGTCGTGCCCGCCCCGGGCCCGGGTGAGCTCGGTGAGCTCCTCGTCCGTCATGCCCTCTATGAGCCGCTTGAGCTCCGGGGTGTTGAAGAACCGCTCCCTTAGCTCCTTCCCCCCGAAGGCGGCGTAGCGCTGGCTCTCCCCGTCCACCAGGGCCTCAAATCGCCTTAGGAGGTGGCCCTCCTGGTCCTTGGCGATGAGGGCGTCCCAGGCCGAGCCCCAGACCACCTTGATCACCCGCCAGCCCGCGCCCCGGTAGAGCCTCTCCAGCTCCTGGATGACCTTGGAGTTGCCCCGCACCGGGCCATCCAAGCGCTGGAGGTTGCAGTTCACCACGAAGATGAGGTTGTCCAGCCCCTCCCTTGCGGCGAGGTGCAACGCCCCCACCGTCTCCGGCTCGTCGTGCTCCCCGTCGCCCAGGAAGGCCCAGACCTTGGCGGAGCTCTTGGGCTTCAGGCCCCGGTCCTCGAGGTAGCGCATGAACCGGGCCTGGTAAATGGCCTGGATGGGCCCGAGGCCCATGGAGACGGTGGGGAACTCCCAGAAGTCGGGCATGAGCCAGGGGTGGGGGTAGCTGGAAAGCCCCCTGCCCCCCGGCACCGGGGGGTGGACCTCGCGGCGGAAGTTCTCCAGGTCCTCCTCCTTAAGCCGGCCCTCGAGGAAGGCCCGGGCGTAGTTCCCAGGGGAGGCGTGGCCCTGGAAGAAGACCAGGTCCCGGTCCAGCCCCGCCTCCGGACCGCGGAAGAAGTGGTGGAAGCCCACCTCGTAGAGCTCGGCGATGGAGGCGTAGGTGGAGATGTGCCCCCCGATGCCTTCCGCCTTCTGGTTGGCCCGCGTGACCATCACCGCCACGTTCCAGCGCAGGATGTTGGCGATGCGCCGCTCCAGCTCCAAATCCCCGGGGTAAGGGGGTTCCAGCGCCTTGGGGATGGTGTTCAGGTAGGGCGTGGAGAGGCGGTTGGGCGGCGAAAAGCCCTGCAGGTAGAGGTACTCGTCCAAGAAGCGCAAGAGCTCCTCCACCCGCTCGGGGCCTTCCACCCGGAGCACGTACTCCAAGGACTCCCGCCACTCCCGGTTCTCCACCTCCTTAAGCCGCTCCCGCTCCTCCGGGGAGAGGGCCTCGAGGGCTCTCTTGAGCGCTTCCTCCGTCATGCTTCCCCCTTAGGCTAACCTACACTACACCGACTCACCCTTCAGTGTGGGGCAGGGGGAGGCGGCTTGTCCAATAGAAGCGGGGAAGGGAATGCGATAAGATTTTTTTATCATGGACCTGCGCCGCCTGCGCCTTTTCCTCCTCTTGGTGGAGGAGAGGAACTTCCACAAGGCGGCGGAGAGGGCCTACCTCTCCCAGCCCGCCCTCTCCCAGCAGATCCGGGCCCTGGAGCGGGAGCTTGGGGTGAAGCTCCTGGAGCGCCGCCCCTTCCGCCTGACCCCGGCCGGGGAGGCGTTGAAGGAGGGGGGCAGGCGGCTTCTGGAGGAGGCGGAGGCCCTAAAGGAGCGGGTGCGGAGGGCATGGCGGGAGGGCTTGCGCTTCGGGGTGCCGGAGAACCTCCTTCCCGACCTCATGCCCCTCCTGGACCACCTGCGCCGCGGCCTGGGGCAGGCGGTGGAGATCCTGGAGATGCACACCCCCGAGCAGGTGAAGGCCCTGAAGGAGGACCGCCTGGACTACGGCCTGGCCGGGCTCAAGGTGGTGGACCCCGGGATCGGGGAGGAGCCCCTTTTCAAGGTGCCCATCGTGGTCCTTTTGCCCGAGGACCACCCCCTTGCGGGCGAGGAGCGCGTCCCCTTGCGGGCGCTTAGGGACGAGCCCTTTATCCTGCTGCCCCGGGAAACCCTGCCGCCTCTCCGCGAGGCCTTCCTCGAGGTCTTCCGCCGGGCGGGCTTCGTCCCCCGGGTGGTGCGGGAGGTGGCCCGCTTTCCCCAGGCGGTGAGCCTGGTGGCCGCGGGGGTGGGGATCCACCTGACCCTCGCCCCCTACCGGGTCTTCCCCCACCCCGGGACGGTCCTTAAGCCCCTGGAGGAGGAGGCGGCCTTGCAGGTCTCCCTCATCTACCGTAAGGAACCCCCGCCCCCTAGGCTATCGGAGGTGCGGGGGCTTCTTCGGTCCTGGATCCCTTAGGCCTGAAGGCCCAGGGCCTCCCCCTCCCCCCAGGCGAGCTCCACCAGGGCGATGAGGTCCTCCACGGGCACCCCGTAGTCCCGGGAGAGGCGGGTGATCTCGTGGCCCAGCCGCCGCAGGTGGGCCAGCTGGGCCGGGTCGGCGTCCTGGGCCATTTCCAAGAGCCAGCCGAGAAGCGCCTGGGCCTCTTCATCGGTGAGGCCGGCCGTCAGGGCCTCGTCTTCCAGAAGGAGGTGGGCGGGGTCTTCCTTCATCGCCTCTTCAGTATCTCCTCTTTGCGCACCATGCCTAGCCTGCGGGCCAGGGCCTCGAGGTGGGCGGGGTCTTGGGCCGCGGCCACCAGGGCCTCGAGGCGGGCGATGGCGGCCTCCTTCCTCCGAAGCTCGGCCTCGAGGCGGGCCCGCTCCTGGGCCAGCTCGCGGGCCCGCACCCCCTCCTGGGCCAGGAGGAAAAGGGCGTGGACCAAGCCCAGGGCGAAGACCAGATGGAGGATGCGGTAGATCGGCCGCTCCAAGGTGGGGTCATTATACCCCCGTGGGCCTCACCAAGGGTGGGCCGGGTGCGGGAAGGGAGAAGAACCGGCACAGCAAGGCCTCCGGGATGGGGCCCGGAGGCCAGCGCCTGGGGCCTATCCTCTACCCGAGGGGCACCGGGGAGCGGAAAGGCCTGGGCTAGAGGGTCACCACCGGGTGGACCTGGGGAGGGTAGGGGGGAAGGAGGGTCCGGTAGAAGCGCTCCTTGGGCCTGTGGTAGAGGACCCCTCGGTACCAGAGGCCCGTGGAGTGGAGCAGGGCATCTTCCCTCAGGTAAAGGCTGGAGCCCACGCCCTCCGGGTGGGGCTTCTTCACAAAGCCCAGCCCCTCGAGGAGCTCATGGGCCGCATCCACCCCCATGAGGTACATGACCACGGGCATGGGATTCATGGCCGCACCAGCGCAAGCCGGGTGGGCTGGCCCCCGATCTTTAGCTGGCGTAGAACACGGCCCTCCCCCAGGCTCACCTCTGCCACCCCTCCCAAGTGGGGGAGGCTCACGTAGGCGAGGTTTCGCTCGGGCCACAGGGCGATGTCCGGGTAGGCGGCCCCGCCCGTGTCCTCGTGGACCTCCGGGAAGGGTTCTGGGGCTACCCTCAGCTCCCTCAGGAGCTTGCCCGCACCGGCCTCCCGCACCTGGAGCCGTCCGTCGGTCAGGAGGACCAGGAGGTGCTTGCCATCCGAGGCCCCCCTCAGAAAAACGCCCCCCAAGGGTATGGGGGAGAGGGTGAGGGCCTGGGGGTCCAGGATAAGGAGGTGGCGCACCTCGTCCGCGTAACCAAAGAAGACCCCGTCTCCCTCCAGGAACGCGCCGATCCGCTCTTCCGCCACCGGGTAAGGGATGCGGCTTCGCTCCTTTCCCCCCTCCAGCACCAGCACCTCGAGGGCGCAGGCGAAGAAGCTCCGGGCTGTGGCCCCGTGGAAGGCCTCCCCGTGCGCTGCGGGGCAAGAGAAGCGCCCTCTAGGCTCATCCCCCTGGGAGGGAGGGAGAGATGGGCCACCTCCTTGCCCTCCGGAAGGTCCAGGGCTAAAAGGCGGCTTTCCCCAGGGCGGTTGTCCAGGACGAAAAGCCGGGCCTCCGCCAGGAAGGTTTCCGGCACTTCCGGTACGGGCGCATGGGCCCAAGCGAGCGCGAGGAGGCCTAGGCTCAGGATTCCCAGGAGGTTTCCTCGCATGCTGCACCTCCGTGATTGGTCTTGCAATATCGTTTTCATTAAGTCAAGGGGCTGAGGAGGGGCATCCTGCCCCTCCAGACCCTTACCAAACTTTTGACGCGAACCGACCCTGCCTGGGGGTTGGAGACGCGTGAGAGAGGTTTATGCGGGTAAACTATCCCTACAGTGTTGCATTTGCACAACAGGGGTGTATACTGGAATGGAAAGGAAGGAGGAGTCATGCCAAGGACCAAGGAGAAGGAGAACTACCGGGCGCGGCTGAAGGCTGTGGGCCTGCGGCACACCCTGCCGCGGGAGAGGATCCTTAGCTACCTGGACCGCAAGAACGTCCACCCCACCCCGGAGGAGCTTTACAACGGTTTGAAGAAGCGGGGCTACGACATCGGCCTTTCCACCGTTTACCTGAACCTCCACGTCCTCAGGGAGCACGGGCTTATTTACGAGTTCAAGGACCCCAAGGGCAACACCCGGTACGACGGCTACACCGAGCCTCACGTGCACCTCGTCTGCACCTCCTGCGGCAAGGTGGAGGACCTCCTCTTGAAGAACCTCCCGGAGCTGGACCTGAACCCCGCCATGCAAGCGGCCGCCGAGCGGACGGGGTGGGCGCTGGAGGGCTTCCGCCTCGAGTTCCGGGGTAGGTGCCCGAACTGCCAGCGGTAGCGTTAAGGACCCCGCGCTGAGGAGGACCTTATGGGGAAGGTGGCCACCCGTTTCCTGGCGCCTTCCATGGAGATGAGGTCGGCCGGAATACGGGTGCGGCGGGGAGAGGAGGCCGATCCCCTGGGCGTGGGAGCCCAGGGACTCAAGCGGTCGCGCCTCCTCGGCGCCCCCTCCTGAGCTCTAATCACTTTTGCGTCCTCCCCTTGCCTGCGGCCAGCTCTGCCAGCACCCGATAGAAGAGCCTAAGGATGCGTCCCTTCAGCTTAGGCGGGGGCTGGGTCAGAGCCAAACGGCCTAAGGTGAATAGGCTCTGCCGCTTGGGATGGGCGACCAAGCGAAGGAGCCAAGGCCTTCCTTCAAGCCTCGCCCCCAAAAGCACCAGCAGCACCTGGGCCAAGAACAAAAGCGAAAGCCACCCCACCAGGCTCGCCTGGGTTCGCAAAAGGTGCCGGTCCAGCCCTAGCCCTGCCCCCTTCAGGTCGCGAAACCCCTCCTCGATCCACATCCGCAACGCATACCCCAGGGGTTCAAAGAAGGATCCCTGGGGCAGGCTTAAGGCCAGGTACCAGGGCTCCTCCCCCTCCTGGCTTAGGAACAGGTGTACCGGAACCGCACCTTTGAGCTTGGCCCGGAAGGAGAAGGGCGCGGGCACCTGGGGATACCGCGCCTTG